>JACDBQ010000541.1 GCA_013694845.1 Acidobacteriota bacterium | reverse complement strand
GGCGGCGGCGGTCTTACCGCCGAAATCAAGTATCGCTATCTCAAATGGAAGATGAACCGCCTGCGACGGAAATTCGACGTCTACTCAGGCGGAAAGTCGGATCGGATTCATTGACGATGGCAATGCTGAATTACTTCAGCATTCAGCATTCAACATTCAGCATTACAAAAGCCCCCTCACATACCCTCCGTCGATCTGCAGCGTTGTCCCGGTCACGTACGATGCGCGTCCGGACGCAAGAAAAGCCACGACGTCGGCGAATTCCGCTGTCGTGGCGAGCCGCCGCAACGGGATGGTCGCCACCGTTCGCGCCTGGGCCGCTTCGGCGGTGATGCCTTCCCGCTGCGACGCCGCCTCGGCGAGCTCGATCACCCGGTCCGTCGCGGTGTAACCCGGCGCGACACAGTTCACCAGGATCTTCTCGGATGCGAGCTCGTTTGCGATGGTGCGCGCCAGACCGGTGATCCCCGCGCGCAGGGCGTTCGACAGGACGAGGCCCTCGACCGGCTGCTTCGCGGAGATGGACGTGATGTTGATGATCCGTCCGCCTCCCCGCCGGCGCATGTGCGGAATCACGGCGCGGGAGAGGCGGACGACGCTCATGAGCAGGGAGTCGATCGCCTCGCGCCAGTCCGCGTCCGAGAGTTCGACGAACGGCGCGGCCTTCGGTCCGCCCGTGTTGGTAATCAGGATGTCGACGGCGCCGAGCTCCGCCGCAGCATGGTCCACCAACCTATCCACATCGTCGGCGACACCGACGTCCGCCACGATCGGTACGATCAGCGCACCCGTTGATGCATGGATCTCAGCGGCCGTGGCCGCGAGCGTCGCCTCCGAGCGCGCGCAGATAGCGACACGGGCCCCCTCACGGGCCAGCGACAGCGCGGTCGCACGCCCGAGGCCTTTGCTCGCCGCACACACGATCGCGCACTTGTCGCGCAAGTCGAGGTTCACTTATTTTTCACCTGAGTCCCCTGGCCCCCGGCTGGCTGCCGACTTGCGGTGGAAGTACGTGTCGGTCCCGTCCAGCCAGTCCTGGCGGATCGGGCTGAACAGATCCAGTTCGAACGTGTCGTCGAGCGCCTCCGCCTGGTGCTCGACCCACGACGGGATGTGCAGCACCTCCCCTTCCCGGACCGTGATCTCTTCGCCGCCGATCAGGAACTTCAGGGCGCCCTGCAGCACGTATGTCATCTGTTCGCTCTCGTGTGAATGCATCGGCACGAGCGCGCCTTTTTTCAAGTAGATCTGGGCGAGCATCTCGCGCTCGCCAGTGACGACCTTGCGGGAGATCATCTCGGTGACTTTGTCGAGCTCGATCTCGTCCCACCGGTGAAGCTTTGCGGGCTGACTCACGAATCCTGCTTTCTGGGCGCCGGCGAAAGTGCCGGAATATAATGTAGTGTTTTCGCGCTGCGGGAACAGGCACCCTGTCAGGGGCCAGGTCCCGATCATCTTACGAGGAATCTGCACGCATGAAAGCGACGGCGGTCAGCAACGGCAAGAACGCCGCGGCCGAGCGGAACACCACGGCATTCGCCGGTCTCACGCGCGACGATCTGCGCGGCGCCTACCGCACGATGGTCCTGTCTCGAAAGCTCGACGACAAGGAAATCCAGCTCAAGAATCAAAGCCTGATTTTCTTCCAGATCAGCGGAGCCGGCCACGAGGCGATCCTCACGGCCGCCGGCATGCAGCTCAAAGCCGGGCATGACTGGTTCTATCCGTACTACCGTGACCGGGCGCTGTGCCTCTCGGTCGGGATGACTCCGCTCGAAATGCTCCTGAGCGGCGTCGGCGCCAAGGACGACCCCAACTCCGGCGGGCGCCAGATGCCGTCGCATTGGGGGCACAAGGCGCTGAACATCGTCTCCCAGTCGAGCCCTACCGGTACTCAGTGCCTGCAGGCGATCGGCTGCGCCGAAGCCGGTGGACTCTACGAGAAGATCACCGACATCGAAGGGCGCGACACCCGGTTTCAACGCGATGAAGTCGTCTATGTCTCGATCGGGGAAGGGACGTCGAGCGAGGGTGAGTTCTGGGAGTCGCTGAACCAGGCGTGCATCAGCAAGTTGCCGGTGGTCTATGTGATCGAGGACAACGGCTATGCCATCTCGGTGCCGGTCGAGGTCCAGACCGCAGGGGGCGACCTGTCCAAACTGGTCGCCTCATTCCCCGGCCTCCTCGTCAAGTCGGTGGATGGAACGGACTTCATCGCCAGCTACCGCGCCGCGGGGGAGGCCATCGCGTACGCCCGGGCGCGCAAGGGACCTTCGCTGATTCACGCCAAAGTCGTTCGGCCGTACTCGCATTCGCTGTCCGACGACGAGAAGCTGTACAAGACGAAAGACGAGCGCGCCGAAGAAGCGACGCGTGATCCGATCACGAGAATGGCGACCTTCCTCGTGTCTGAAGGGCTCGCGACCGAGGCGGAGCTCGAGGCGCTCGTCAAGACAGTCGAGCAGGAAGTCAACGCCGCGTCCGATGCCGCCGTCAAGGCGGAAAAACCGGCCGCCGACACGGTCACGCTGTACGTCTATTCGCCGGACGTGGACCCGGCCTCCGAGGCGTTCAGCACCACGGCGCGGCCCGACGGCAAGCCAGACACCATGGTCTCAGCCATCAATCGCACCATGAAGGACGAGATGGCGCGGAACCCCCGGATCGTCGTCTTCGGCGAGGATGTCGCCGACGCGAGCCGCGAGTCCGCCCTCGAATCGGTGCCCGGCAAGGGAGGTGTGTTCAAGGTCACGCACGGCCTGCAGCGGGCGTTCGGAGGCACCCGGGTCTTCAACACCCCGCTCGCGGAGGCGAACATCATCGGGCGCGCGATCGGCATGGCGACCCGCGGCATCAAGCCGGTGGTCGAGATTCAGTTCTTCGACTACATCTGGCCCGCGATGATGCAGCTTCGCGACGAGATGTCGATGATGCGGTATCGGTCGAGCAACGCCTTCTCCTGCCCGGTGGTCGTCAGAACAGCCATCGGCGGATACCTGCGGGGGGGCGCGCCGTATCACAGCCAGTCCGGGGAAAGCATCTTCGCGCACTGCCCGGGTATCCGGGTCGTCTTCCCGTCGAACGCCCAGGACGCCGTCGGGCTCTTGCGGACGGCGATCCGGTGCGACGACCCGGTGCTCTACCTCGAACACAAGCACCTCTATCGCCAGACCTACAACAAGGCGGAATACCCGGGCCCGGACTACCTGGTCCCCTTCGGGAAATCCTCCGTTCGCCGCGAGGGAACCGACGTCGTCGTCATCACTTACGGCGCGCTCGTGCAGCGATCGCTCCTCGCGGCGCAGCAGGCCGAGAAAGACGGGATCAGTGCCATGGTCATCGATCTCCGCTCGATCGTTCCGTACGACTGGGATGGCATCACCGAAGCCGTCACGAAGACGAATCGGGTGATCGTGGCGCACGAAGATCAGCTGACGTGCGGATTCGGCGCGGAGATCGCGGCACGGATCGGGGAGGAGCTCTTCGAGTACCTCGACGCGCCGGTGAAGCGCGTCGCCGCCCTGGATACACCCGTCGCCTATTGCCCCGATCTCGAAGAAGTGATCCTGCCGCAGTCCGCGGACGTGCTCAAGGCAATCCAGGACACGGCACGCTACTGATCGCTGCAATGCTGAATGCTGAATGTTGAATGCTGAGGTAAGGGGGCAAGGGTCAAGGGGGCAGGGGTGAACGCCTCACGGCTCGGGGTCGTCGCCGCTTTCAGCGTCTTGAGCGCTCACCCGAACTTCACTGCTCAGCCGAACTTCAGCATTTCGTCCTTTAACCTTATTTCAGCATTCAGCAATCGAAATTCAGCATTGCCCGCCGAGACCCTCCGCTCGATCTCTGCCCTGCCGGCCCACGTAGCCGGCACGTTCAACGACATCGCCGCATGCCATCTGTCGCCCGACGGCGACTATCTGGTGTTCGATCGACGGTCGCATGCGGTCCACGGCGTGCCGCGCAATGGTGCGGCGCGAATGATTGTCCAGATCGGCGTGGAAGCCGGACGCATTCTGCGTCCGCTCGCCTTCGACTCCGCCCCTGACGGCACCTTCGTCATTGCCGACGCACCGAGCGGCATGGAGCGGATCCAGATCTTTTTCCATATGGGGGGCACGGTGGGCGGGTTCACCCTGCCCGGCCGGAACATTCCGCGCATTGCGCTCGGGGATTTCGTCCTGAGCGGGATCGGGTCGCTCGATTACACCGGCAAGACGATCCTGATCAGTCAACCGGAGTCCGGAACGCTCATTTCCGAGTACGGTCCGGACGGACGAACGCTTCGATCGTTTGGCGAGCTACGGGCGACCGGCCACGAGCCGGATCGGGACCTGCACATCGCGCTGAACGCCGGCATCGCTCTCGCGATTCCTGAAGGCGGAGGATTCTACTTCGTGTTTTTGAGTGGAATTCCGATGTTCCGGAAATACGATGCCGACGGCAAGCTGTTGTTCGAACGTCACATCGAAGGCCGCGAGCTCGACAAGCACATCCAGACCCTGCCTACCGAGTGGCCGAGAAGGAAGACGACCGCTGGCGAGTTCCCGGTCGTGCCCCCCTCCGTGCGAACCGCCGGCGTCGATCCGGAGGGCAACCTGTGGATGTCACTGGCGACGCCGCAGACGTATGTCTACGACGCCAGCGGGGACAAGAAGCGGACGATCGAGTTCCACGCCGCCGGAGTCCTGACGCCAACCAATTTGCATTTCACGCGGGACGGCCGGCTGCTCGTCGCTCCGGGTTGCTACACGTTCAGGTGGCGTTAAGAACCGGCGTGGCGGCGGCGAAAGTCGCATCGCCGGCGAAAAAGCGGGCAGCTCGCGGAAGCACCGAGTACTCGCATCGGGTTGCGCTCAAGACCTCTCCGTCCGTGTTGATGTGGGTCTCGCGTTCCAGCTCGATCGTCACCGACGAAGCTTGGAGGTAACGGACGCGCGGATCGTTGACGTGATCACCGTCAGCCACCTTGCGCGCCAGCGCGACGAACTCGAGTGCGCCCATCGCTTCGATGAGGCAGACATCGAGCAGCCCGTCGTCGATCACGGCGTCTGGAGCGATGAGTCTGCCGCCGCCAATCAGGCGTGAATTGCAGACGGCAAACGCGTACAGGCCCAGTCCGATCCGCAGGCCACCGGGATCGGCACTGACCGTGGCGCGGACCGGTTCATACTCCATCAACGCCTGTGCGCCCCCGATCAGATAGGCGAGACGGCCGGCAATGGTCTTGAGCTGCGGTGTCACCGCAACGGAGACCTCGGCGATGTAGCCCCCTCCGGACGTGTTCAGGAAGTGTCGTCCGTTGACCACCCCCACATCGACGCGGAGCTCACGGCCGGCGAGCAGAATGTCGATCGCTTCTTCAAGGTCGAGCGGGATCCCGAGCGCAGCCGCAAAATCATTCCCGGTGCCCAGCGGGAAGATTCCGAACCGTACGTTGTCGAGCTCGCCGGCTGCCGCCACACCGTTCAGTGCTTCGTTCAGGGTGCCGTCGCCCCCGGCCACGAAGATCGTCCGGCATCCCCCGGACGCCGCGGCGCTCGCGGCGTTCTCCGCGTCGCCGTCCCCCGCCGTCTGCACAGTCCGGACATCGCCGAACCGTCGTCGCACGGCGTCGCTGAGCACGTCTTCGTTCTCGGCCCCCTTTTCACGTCCGGACGAAGGATTGACGATGAGCAGCGCAGCCGGGTGGGTCATACCAGTCTCCCGATCGGACCGAGGTCCAGGGTCAGTTCCTCCGGAGCGAGATCGAATTGCGCTCCAATCTCCCGGACCGTTTCTTCGAGCCGCATCAGAGCAAGCCCGATCGCCTCGGTCTCAGCGTCGGTGAGCGTCTTCGCTTCCATGCGCCGGATCGCCTGCCGTTCCAGCAGTTGGCGGATCGCCTCCACGAGGGTCAGCACCAGTTTCGCGACCGATCGCCGCACGTCCTGAGGGTCCGCGTTCCAGCGGGGAGGCGCACCTGCCCTGCGCAATCGTTCCAGCTCCGAGCGTAAGGACTCCACTTCGTGCACGTCGATTCCGGTAGGACGACGGCGCGGATTCTTTCTGCGAACGGCGGCCGGCGCTTTCCTTTTCGCCATCACCAGGGCCCGGGAGCGAAGGCAAATGCGGGCCAGGGACCTGAGACGATCACCGCGGCAGGTGCGCTCCGGTCGAGGATACGGCGATACGACGGCACCTGCGCGGCGTCAACCAGGTGATACACCGTGGCCAGCAGTGGGCCGGCGCCTGGCTCCCGTCGTTCTCGCGCCACGAGCGGCCGAAGCGACGCCAGCAGCGACCTGGTCGACCGTGGCAAGGCCGGAGAAGCGGCCCGTCGCCGCTGTTCCAGGTACTCGCGACCGGTCGCCGCTGCGAGACGGGGTGAGCGCCGACGGTGGCCCAGGACGCGAAGGGACATCTGCACGCGGCCGCGTACCTCGTCCAGCCCGACACGAATCTCTGTCTCGCGGCTCCGCAACAGCGTCACGAGCGCTGCCTTGGTCATGAAGGCACCGTACCGCGCCGGCAGGAGCGCTGGCAGGCGACGCGCCAACTGGACCAGAACAGCATGCTGCCTGCGCAGGAAGTCATCGGTCGCTGCCGGTACACTTTGACGCCGTTCGCAAATCGCATAGATGCCATCCACATTGATGGTGTACAGCGCGTGGCCGGGCGGCGTCCACCGGCCGGGAGGTCGATCGGCGAGCGCCAGCACGTACAGCGGCACCTATGCGTCCCTGCGCGGCAGAATCCGGTCCGCGGCACAGAGCAGCGCCGACAGCCGCACGTAAACGAGGTCGACATCGGCGAGCGCGAGGACCAGGTCTGCGTTCAGCACCACCCCCTGGTTCAGAAGGCTGTCGAGGACGTCGACGAGCGACCTGTCGCCGTCGTCGATGATTCGGGCGACGTCGCGCCTGGGAAGATGCTGTTGTGGCGGTCGCGGCTCGGGTTTGCGGGGCGCGGGACGTGGCGGGAGTGCGGTCCGGCCTATCCGTTCCGGCAGCGTAGCGATCGGCCTTGCTCTCGGCGGCCTGGCCCGGGGTACTGGGGTTGGCAAGGGCTTGCGGCGTTTCATCTGTTTCGCTCGTCACCCCGGACGAAGTTGTAAGCCGGCCACGGACCCGAGAGCATCATCTGCGCGCCGGCTCTGGCGCACGCCGCAGCCTCGCGACGCGCCGTCTGCGTGAACGTGGCGCGCCTGGCCGACGGCACCAGAAAGGCGGCGTCCAACAGAGGGGGGATCGTCCCCGCCGCAGGCGCGTCGTCCCGCCGCCGCGCATCGGTTGCGAGCCTGGCGAGCCGTTCGAATGCAGTCGCGGCCGCCTCGGCGGCGGCAAGCCTGGCGTCTTTCGCCGTATCCCGCGCCTTTTTCTTTGCGGCCAGGAACGCGACGCCCGAAGTGGCGCGTACGCCGGTGCCACCGTGCCGCTTTTTTGACGACTGCTCCCCGCGCATGATCCGGATGCCCCACTCTTCCGCGCCCGCGATCCTCCGCATCGAGGCGTCGATGGAAGCACGCCGGGCGCTGATATCGGAAACGGCACGTTCACGGGTTGAGAACATCGTGAAGAGCTTCATCGGTATGACTGTCGCGCTGGCTTTCTGCGCGAAGGTTTCGACGACCGCTTCGTGCGCCAGCGCGATCCGGCCGACCCAATTGACATCGGCCAGGTGGCGGTCGAGATGCCCGGATCCATAGGTAGCGAGCGGCACCTCCGTGGCGACCAGCCAGATCGATCCGGCGACGTGCAGCATCTCGGGGCGCGTGCCGCCAGGCAAACCGTCGGGGACACCCGCCAGCGAAGGCTTACGCGCGGCCTTGACGATGCAGTACAGGTAGAGAGCGGTCACGGAATTCGATGATATCCCGGCGCGGCGCGCCAGGCGTCTTTGCCCCACCGCTTCAGCGACGTGCTGCCTGACGGCGGCGGGAGCTGCGCACCCGTGACGACCATGCGACGGCCCTCCGCGGCGAGCGCCTTGCTAATGGCAGCGATCTCCCGCCGCTCGCCTGCCCCGATGCGGGCGCAGCGCCGGCAGTCACCGTGTCCGACCGCGTTGATCACGATCGCGGGCACGTGGATCTGCAGCTGTGCGAGACGTCGAACCAGTCTGACGGTCTCGAGACGCGGCAGCGCGGCGGCACGCGTCACCGCGATGAAGATCGTCTCCTCCGGCCTGGCCAGCAGATCGCGGAGTCGCCCGATACCCCGGGACAGCTTCAGGAGGATCTCCGCGAACGCGCCGACGCGTGCCACCGCTTGATACTTGAGCAGGATGGCCATCAGCGCTCTCACCCACGCCTGGATCAGGCTAGGCATTTCGAGCAGCCGTAATGCATGGCCCGTTGGCGCGGTGTCCATCACGACGAGGTCCCACTGGGGAGCGTCCCCGGACATGGCATCGGTGATCTCGAGCACCGCCGTCAACTCGTCGAGGCCCGGCGGGGCGAGCTCGATCAACCCCCGCATGACGGAACGGTCGTGCGCGACGTCGAATGATCCGTCGCCGGCCAGTCGATCGAACATACGGTCGATCGTTTCGATGTAGCGTACCTGAAAGCCGGCAAGGATCCGCCCCGCATCCATCTCGCGCGCGGCAAGGTTTGACGGTCCTGCCGCGACAGTGGACGGTGTATCGGAAACGGCGGAAGCAAGCGCATCGGCCAATGAATGGGCGGGGTCCGCCGACATCAACAGGACACGCCGCTGCTTCCAGCGATCCGCCGCAGAAATCGCCAGCGCGGCCGCGCACGTGGTCTTGCCGACTCCGCCCTTGCCTCCAAGCAGGACGAGGCGTGCCGATTCGGGAATGAGGTCCGCCGGCGCGCACCGCGCTCCGTTCAGGGAAGCGGCCCAACCGCGGGTCCGGGGCGCACGATCCAGCCGGAGCGACCCTTGCCTCAGTTCCGCGCCGAGACCGGTCAGCGCGGGAACACCGGTCGGTTCGGTGACCCGCGCCGTGACCCCGACGAGCTCGTCGACGGGTGGTAGGCCGCGCAAGGCCTTGTGCTCGAGGGTCCGCCTCGCGGCACAGTGGCGGCACGGCTCGGACAAGGGGGGTGTGAGCCGGTTCGCTATCACGGACTGCACGGCGATGCCGCTCTCCCGCAACGCCTGGATCGCGTCGATGGTCTCTTCGATCGCCATCGGCTCGCCGAGCGTGACCCATGACAGGCGTGTGCGCGCCGGATTCCGCAGCAGGGCAGAGAGGTCCTCGGCTGTCGCAGCCAGGTCGTCGATCAGGCCGTCCTCCGCGGACGGGTGCCATCCGCCGCGCAGCGCCTCCTGCATGACCCGCTGCTTCTGCCGCATCGCCTCGAACACATCGGCAAGGCCGCCCAGCGTTCGCGGCATCGAGAGCATACGCAGGGTGTGGCCGGTCGGGGCGGTGTCGACGACGATCAGATCGTAGCGACCCAGGCCGGCGAGTCGGCGGATCTCGAGGAGCGCCGCCAGTTCATCGATGCCGGGCAACGACAGCCGCAGGAGCTTGGTCACGTCATCCTGGTCGAGCCACGTGCCCTCGACCGCGATCTTTTCCAGGAGTGCCCGGCGTTCGTCCAGCCAGCGCTGAAGCGACACCGTTGCATTGATCTCCACCGCCCAGAGGCGTCCCTTCTTCAGCGTGATCCGGCGGGGTGAGGCAGCCAGGCGCGTCGCGAAGGCGTCGCCCAGCGACGCAGCCGGGTCAGTGGAGGCGACCAGCACCCGCTCACCCGCAATGGCGGCAGCGATCGACAGGGCAGCCGAACAGGTCGTCTTGCCGACGCCCCCTTTGCCGCCGACGAAGTGAAATCGGGGTCCCGCGGAGTCAGTCGCGGTCGTGTTGATGACCGCCCTCGAAAGTGGCTTCGATCCCGGTGATCTTGTACTCCTCGGGGGCGAGCGTCGCCGGACCGCTGCCCTGTTTGCGGTCGCGGATCTCCCGGAGCCTGGCGACGATATCCGCCTCGAACAGGTCGAATTCGTCCGGGCTCATCTCTCCGAGCTCCACCCGCATCTGCGCGGCGAGTAGCTGCTCGCGCAGCGCCGTGTCGTCGTTCAGCTCCGTCTCGACGGCGGCGGCAACCTTGTCGAGGACGAAGCGAATGCCGCCGATGAGGAGGGTGTCGATGATTACCATCTGGGTGCTCAGTGCGCGGTGCTCAGTGCTCAGTGCGCGCGTTCTAGTTTCAGGCGGATGTTGACGAAATTGTAGGGCGGCCACGGCCCCGTGTATTTGAACGTCAGCTTGTCGTATCGCGAGCCGATCTCCTTCACTCGGGCATCGAAGGCTTCTTCGGTGTCGCGCGTCACCAGGAACGCCGCGTTCATAATCATCCGGTCGCCGATCGGCTTGTTGGAGCGCGACGCGACCGAGACGTCGCGCAGGGCCTCGAAGATCTCCGCCACGTAGCGCTCGGACCTCGCCTGGAGCGCGACGTCGATCAGACGACCGTACTGCATGCGAGCGAAGTAGGTCGACCCTTTCTGAGACGAGATCTCGCCCTTCAGTCGACGGATGTCTTCATCTTCTTCCTCGATCTCGCGGATGATCTGGTCCCGGTCCCACAGCACCTTCAGGCCGAACTCGAACTTGTCCTCCATCTTGTTGAGAACGTCGTTGAACGCCTCGTACGCGGACCGCAACAGTTCGATGATGTCGTCGTCCGTCTTGAACACGGTGCCGAAGGACATGGGGATGACCGTATGCTGCTGCATGACGGTTTCATTGACGCGCTGATGAGCGAGCACGTTGTCGCGGGTGGGATCCTGCACCACGAGCGACGTACTCGAGACCACCGCGGCCAGGTTCTGATAATTCACGGTCTGGACGTGGGCGGGCTCACCGCCGATGCCGAGCGCGCCGAACGCCAGAGACTTCTCGGACTTGATGATGCAGTAGACGTATTTCCCTTCGTCCTGCGAAGGCGGAGCGGCGGGGCGGACCGGCTTCGGCGCGTGCGCCGGCATCTTCGCCCGTTCCAGTTTGCCTCGCGATACGAGGGGCGACGAGACAGGCTTCGCGCCGCGCTCCCGGGTCGGGGGCTTCCTGGCCTTCGATTTCGGCTGTGGTTTGGCTTTCTTCTTCTGCTGCGCTTTAGGCATGGAGATTCGTGGCGACGACCCTACTGCTGGGAGCCCCGTGTGCGGCCGCCGCTGCGACCGGATCGCTTCGCCGTTCCACCGCCATGTTCGCGGGACTCAAGCATCCGCTTGATCTCGGCGACGAGGGCATCGGGCAGGCACGGTTTCGTCACAAACGAATCGCAGCCCGCCTGCCTGGCCCCCTCGGCGTGCCCGGCGAGTGCGTGGCCCGTGAGCGCAACGATCGGGATATGGCGGGTGTTCTCGGCCTCCTTCAGCCGGCGCGTCGCTTCCCACCCATCCATCTTCGGGAGCGCGAGGTCCATCAGGATGATGTCCGGCATCAGTTCATTGGCCCGTTCAATCGCCTCGATGCCGTTGGTCGCCTCCGCCACCCGGTAACCCGAGAACTGCAGGTAGGCCGCGTACATCTCCCGGGCGTCCTGGTAGTCCTCCACGACGAGGACGAGTGGGCTGTTTTTCGTATCGTTCATTTACGTCGAACTCTGACGGGAAGACTCAGGGCAAACGTGGAGCCCTTGCCGACCTGACTGTTGAGATCAATTGTACCGCCGAGCATCAGGGCGAGTCGGCGGCAGATCGAGAGGCCGAGGCCGGTTCCCCCGTACCCGCGGGTGGGTGAGCTGTCCAGCTGGCGAAAATCCTCGAAGACGCGGCCCTGGTCTTCGGGTGCGATACCGACGCCTGTATCGCCGATCGCGATCAGCACCGTCTTCTCCCGTGCGTTCTGGCTGGCCGTGATCGTGACGCCGCCGGCAGGCGTGAACTTCAGCGCATTGCTGAGAAGGTTGACGACAATCTGTTTGACCTTCGACCGGTCGCTCCGGAGCTTCGGGAGCTTGCCCCGGATCCGCGGATGAACAGCCAGATTCGAGCGCCTGATGATCGGTTCGAGTTCCGCCATGACCTCGTCGACGAGCTCGGGGATGGCAAAGAGGGTCACTGTCAGCGGCATCCGTCCCGCCTCGATGCGCGTAATGTCGAGAATGTCGTTGATCAGCGCGAGCAGGTGACGGGAGTTCGAGTCGATCCGCGAGAGGCTCTTGCGCTGGGTGTCGGTCACGGCTCCGGTGACACCGTGCAGGAGCATGTGGGTGTAGCCCAGGATCGCGTTCAGCGGTGTCCGGAACTCGTGCGACATGTTGGCAAGGAACTGCGACTTCAGCTCCGACGCCTGCTCCAGCGCGATGTGCTGCCGGCGCAGCAGCTCATTCTGTTCGGCGAGCTCCGCGGTCGCTTCCTGCACCTTGCGTTCGAGTTCCGCAGACGCCTCTTTCAACTGCTCGTAGAGCCGCGCCTTCTCGATGGCCTCGGTCAGATCGTGCAGGATGGTCACGACCCAGATCAGCTCTCCCTGCTCCGACAGGATTTGTCCCGCGAGACCTTCGACGGGCGCCGCGCGCCCGGTCACCGGATCGGCGAGCTGGAGCTCACCCCGGTAACGTGATTCGCCACTCCGCGTCAGGACGTTCGAGACGAAGGAGGTGAGGTGGGCGCCGTTGGCCCGGACCCGGCGCTGCGCGGATTCACCCGGTGGATGCGGCGTGGTGAACATGCGCTCGGCGGGCTCGTTCATCAGCACGATATCCCCCTCCGGGTCCGTGACGATGATCGGGTCGGCGACCGAATCGATGATCAACTCGAGCCGGTGACGCTCGTCGCGGACTTCCGTCTGCGCCAGGCGAAGCGTGCGATAACTCTCTTCGATCTCTTCTTTCGCGCGCGCCAGGTCGGTCACGTTGCGGAGGATGGACACCACGTAGGTCCCCTGGCGCTCGTCCTTTGCCCGGGAGCTGAGCAGCTCGAACAGCAGGTCCGACCCTTCGAGCGGATCCACCAGCAGCAGCTCGCGGCGCGCGAGCTCGCTGTGCGCCATGGCGCTGGTCGAAAGCGCCGCCGAGAACAGCATGTTGTTCAGACTGACCGCCCGCCGCCAGCCTTCGCTCGCGTCTTCCGGCGCAGCAAACAGCTTCTCCGCGTGCGTGTTCGCGATGATCAGCTTGCCTTCGGTATCGGTCAGCAGGATCGGATCGGTGACCGCGTTGATGATGCTATAGAGCAGCATCCGCTCCTGGCCGAACCGGGTCTCGGCCAGATTGGCCCGCGAAATCAGCCGGCCGACCTGCTTTGAGAGGATCCGGCTGACCCACAGGACCTCGGGATGCACCTCCGGCAAAGGCGAGCTGATGAGCAGCAGGCCGTGCACCTGCTCCTCATCGGACTTCAACGGGATCGCGTGGAAGGGTCCCTCGAGAAGGGAATGAAAGCGGATCGCCTTGCGCTCGAAAAACGTCGGGTCGGGCTGCGCGAGCGCACGCACCAAGGGGTGCGCTTCATCGTTGCGGCTCAGGGAAAAATCGGCGATGACGGCCGACGACACACCATGTTCCGCCACCAGCAGGAACTGGCCGGAGACGACGTCCGGGACCGCGACGACTGCCTGTTCGACCTCACTGTGCGCCACGAGCCAGTCCACCGCGCGGCGTGAGGATGCCTGAAGGTCGGTGCTGGTCAGCAGGAACTCCGCAAGCGCGAGCCTGGCTTCCAGATCGACCCCCGGCAACTGCGCGGTGGGCGCGAACGGGTGCACCTTCTATCCTTCTTAGCCTTCGGTCGTCAGTCTCCGGCGCGCGCCGGCCCGGGCTCTCTTCACACGGGCGGCCTTGATCGACTTGGTCGCCTTCGCGGCCGCCAGTTCCGCCCGCAGGGCGACGTTCTCAGCAAGGACGCTCTGGTGGGCCGCCAGCTCCGCCTGTTGCGGACGTGATACCGACCCAACCTGGCCCACCGCTTCGGAGTATTTGAGGTAGGTGTCGATCGACGCGACAACGACCCGGGCTTCGACGGTAATCAGGTCGATGCCCACCAGCGAGACACGGACCCAGGCGTCGATGACGATGCCCTTGTCCAGAACCCGATCGAGAACGTCGATGAGGCTTGTCCCGCCTGCTGCTCGTTCAACTGCCATTCTGTGCTCCTAGTGTCGGGGAGATCCGGCCGCGGCTATCGCCGCCGCGTGGGCTTCTTCGAGGTGAGCGCTGCGACCCGCTGTTCCAGCTGACGAACCTGGGCGCGCAGCTCGTCATTTTCCGCGAGCGCCTCACGCCGCCCGCCCGAAGATAGCTCGCGGTCGTACCGCCACCAGTCCAACCCGATCTCCTGTGCTTTATCGAGCGAACAGATGAGCAGGCGGATTCGAATGGTGAGGAGCTCGACCTCGGCAAGCGACACCTTGATGTCGCCCGCAATGACCAGCCCTTTGTCGAGCACCCTGTCGAGGACGTCGACGAGCCCGGTGCCGCGGTGGTGGGATGGTGGAAGATCGAGAGCCATGTGGCAAGCGACTATAACTCAGGCGATTTAGGCAGGCAACAACGTGCGAACGGCCGGCCGACACGGATGAAGTCAGGCCCTCGACCGTTTGCCCTAGCGGGAGAGCCCGGGTTCGGAGATCGCCTCCACCAGTTCACCGGTGGTTTGATCACGATTCACTCGCGTTGCCACATCAGCTTGGGCGATGATGCCGCAAAGCCGCCCCTCCGAGTCCACGATTGGCATCCGCCGCACTTGACGGTCACTCATCAAGCGGACCGCCTGCTCGACGTCATCGTTTTCACGGCAGTGAGCCGGGTTCGGTGTCATCGCATCGCGGACAGTCGCCCGCTCGACGTCGGCACCGTCCGCCAGCACCTTCAGCACGATGTCGCGGTCGGTGACGATACCGACGAGCTTCTTGCCCTGGCGTGAATCGACCACCGGCACCGAGCCGACATCTTCGCGCTTCATGACCCCCGCAACCTGGGTGATCGAATCGCCCGGCTCGCAAGACGCCGGTTCCCTGGTCATTACGTCACTGCACTTGGCCATCTGTCCTCCCTTTCGAGAGGACGATGCAAGGCCAAGGCCTGCGAGCTCACACGTCCCAGGACGAATGCTGGGCACCGGAACGATCGGTGCGTTCATAGGTGTGTGCGCCGAACGCATCCCGTTGCGCCTGTGTGAGATTCTGAGGCAGGCGCGGGGAGCGGTAGCTGTCGTAGTAGGAGAGCGCCGCGGCATGAGCCGGAACAGGCAAGCCGGCCCCCATCGCGCGATGAAGGCTTCGCCGCCAGCCGGCCTGCGCGTCTCCGATGGCGCGCGCCACCTCTGGTGCGGTCAGTAGGTTGGGCAGCTGCGGATCCGCCCGGAAGGCGGCGCGCGCGGTATCGAGGAGGCGAGCGCGGATGATGCAGCCGCCGGTCCAGATGCGACAGATCTCCGCGAGGTCGATCTGCCAGCCATATTCCCGCGAGGCCGCAGCGATCAGCGCCATCCCCTGCGCATACGTGCAGACGCGCGAGGCGAACAGGGCATCGTGGAGGTCCGCCAGCACCGTCGCGCGATCCTCGCGGAGAACCGGCGAGCCCGGGGCCGTAAGGATCGCTCCCGCTCTCACGCGTTCCTCCTTCAGACTCGAGAGCACCCTGGCATCAGTCGCCGCGGCGATGATAGGGATGGCCACCCCGAGGTCGAGGGCCACCTGCGCGGTCCAGCGTCCAGTCCCCTTCTGCCCCGCCTTGTCGAGGACGACGTCCACGAGCGCCGCGCCGGTCTCCGGGTCGGTGACCGAACAGACCTGCGCGGAGAGCTCGACGAGGAAGGACTGCAGCGGGCCGTCATTCCATGCCGACCAGACGTCGACCGTCTCCGCAGCGGTCATCTGCAGGCCTCGGCGCATGACGTCCCACGTCTCGGCAAGGAGCTGCATGTCGCCGTACTCGATGCCGTTGTGCACCATCTTCACGAAGTGCCCCGCGCCCTCCGGGCCCACGTGGGTCACGCACGGACCCGACTCGGTGCGGGCCGCAATGGCCTCGAGGACGTCTCGGAGCGCGGACCAGGACTCGGCCGATCCCCCCGGCATCAGCGATGGACCGTTCCGCGCCCCGTCTTCGCCTCCCGACACACCGCACCCGGCGAAGTGCAGTCCGCCCTCGCGCAACGCGGCTTCGCGACGCCGGGTGTCGAGATACCAGGAGTTTCCGCCATCCACCAGTACGTCGCCGGCCTCGAGCAGTGGCCGCAGGCGATCGATCATCTGGTCGACCGGTACGCCGGCGGGGATCATCATGAGAATCCGTCGCGGACGCTCGATCGCCTGCACGAATTGGTCGAGTGAGCTCGAGCCGGTGAATGCGTGGCCCGCCTGCTCGACGATGAAGGAGTCGGTCCAGTCCTGCTCGCGATTCCAGACCGCCACGCGAAAGCCCCGCGATTCGATATTGAGCGCGAGGTTCTTGCCCATGGTGCCCAGCCCGAGCACTCCGAAATTTGCCGTCGTCATAACCGCTCCGCCTCCCGGACCGCGTCTTCGAATGCCAGGTCGCGCGAGCGGACCCGGAGCTCCTGGCCGAGCAGCGACAGGAGGCGCTGATCCCCGAGCGCGACCACCCGCGATGATGAATGGCCGGCCTGCATGTCCACCGTCGTTTCCAGGCAGGTCCCCGTCGGCAGCAGCCGGACTGACAGGCTGCCTGTGGGGCCGGACAGGCGCACCGACTGCACGCGCGCCGAGCCGCCGGATTCGGCGGCGACGGAGAGCCGGTCGGCGAAGGGCAGCCGCGCCTTCAGCCAGCCGCCGAGCAGTCGTGCGTCGTGTCGGTCGGTGCCGACAACCTCGAGCCGATCCGCCGTGAACGATTCCCGTACCTCCGGCATGTCGAAGAACTGCGCGATCAGATCGCGCCAGCGGGTCAGTCGCGCCCACCGGACATCGCTTACCGATGCGAGCGGCGCCATCCCGGGCACGAGCGCCCAGCCGTCCGACGGATCCTCCAGGTCCATCACGACGCGATCGACCAGTGCCGCGAGGTCGTGCAATCCCGCCGCTCCGCCGGCGCGCCACCACGCGAGGGTGGGAAGACTCGAGAGCCGTAACGACGCCACCGCGTTGTTGAGGTACCGCGGCACAAGTCCGTCGATCACCATCGCGCCATCCTCGTCGCGCAGCGGAGGCTCGCACGAATCGCCGAGCGAAACGATGATCGGGCGGACGCCGGAGATCTTCGACAATGACGCGAGCGTCTCGGCGACTTCGGCGCGTGTATCGCGCGACACTACGGCGACCACCGTCGCCGTCAGAGATCGAGCGGGGACCGTGGTCATAGCGTTCTCCATCGATAGCCGTCGGCCGAGATCAGGGTGTCGGCGGCGCGCGGCCCCCACTCCCCGGCCTCGTAAGTCGGGATCGCTGCCGCCGCTTCGGCTCGCCACGCTTCATGAATCGGGGAAACGAGGGCCCACGACGCCTCGACGAAATCGTGCCGGGCGAAGAGCGTCGAATCACCGATCAGCGCGTCGAGCAACAGGGTCTCGTAGGCCTCGGGGACGGCGCCGCCGAACGCCTGGCCGTACCGGAAGTTCATCATGACCGGCGCGAGCTGCATCCGCATGCCGGGCAGCTTGGCTTCGAATCGCAGCGAGATCCCTTCGTCTGGCTGCACGTTGATGATCAGAAGGTTGGGCGCGACGGGCGAGGCGTGGACCTGCTTGAAAATCTGGAGAGGGGGACGCTTGAACTGGATTGCGATCTCGGTCACCCGTTTGGGCAGGCGCTTTCCCGTCCGCAGGTAGAACGGTACACCCGCCCATCGCCAGCTATCGAGCTGCAGCCGCATGGCGACGAACGTTTCGGTCGTAGAGCCGCGATTCACCTGCGGCTCGGTCCGGTAGCCCGGCACTTCGCGGCCGTCGACCCAGCCGGCGGCGTACTGCGCGCGAAAGACACTCCGGCTGCAGTCACCGTCCGTGCAGATCGGCTGAATGGACAGCAGCGCGTCCATCTTGCGATCTCGCACGCTGTCGGCGCTGAACGTGACCGGTGGCTCCATGGCGATCAGGGTCAGCAACTGCATCAGGTGGTTCTGGACCATGTCGCGCAGCGCGCCTGCCGTGTCGTAGTACCCGGCCCGCTGCTCGACGCCCACGGTTTCGGCCGCCGTGATCTGCACGTGGTCGATGTAGCGGCGATCCCAGATCGGCTCGAACATGCCGTTGGCAAACCGGAAGACCATCAGGTTCTGGACGGTTTCCTTCCCGAGGTAATGGTCGATCCGGAAGATCTGAGGTTCGTCGAAGTGTTCGTGCAGCAGCTGATTCAGCTGGCGGGCGCTCTCGAAGTCGGATCCGAACGGCTTTTCGACGATCACCCGCCGCCAGGCCGATGGGTTCTCCGCTCGGGTCAGGTGCACCCGGCCCAGGTGGCCCGCGACGGACGGGGCGAGTGAGGGCGGGACGGCGAGATAGAACAGGACACCGCTGCCGGGGGCAATCTCCTCGATCGTCGCTGCGAGCCGTTGATACAGCGCCTGGTCGTCGAGATCGCCGGTCAGGTACCGTAGATGCCCGGCGAGCGACTCGGCCACGGCGTCGCCGGCCGGATCAACCTCGGCAAACTCTCGCAGGCTGGTACGAAACTGTTCCCGGAATGCCTCGTCGTCCATCGGCGTCTTGGCGACGCCGATCACGGAAAAGCGCGGCGGAAGTCGATGCGCGCGGGATAACTGATAGAGCGCCGGGAGCAGCTTGCGGCGCGTCAGGTCGCCGGATGCGCCGAAGATGACGAGCAGCGACGGCCCCGGCGCCGGCTCGATGCGCAGGCCATCGAGCAGCGGGTTGCTCTGCATGCCTCAATAGTATTGGAGTCTGTCTCTCACCAGACGCAGCCGGATCCTGGCGACGACGCATATCGGTGAGCCGCCCCGACCCGCACCGGCGTAGGCTATTTGCTTCTAGCCTTTTGAGCGTCCGTCGGCGCTCGCCTTCCACCGAATAGCTGTCGATCGGCCAGGTCTTGTGTCCGTGCCCGTTGACCATCCATCCCGGATACGCCGGCGCCATATAAATCGGATGCTCGATCGTGAACGCATCGTGAGCCGGGAACGAGTGCGTCGTGCACGACCCTCATCAGACGCTCGAAATCCGGAAAAGGCCTCGGCCGTGTGAAACTGCTGGTTTCCTCCGCCGAACACCTGCTGGTAGCGTCCTCGGGCCGCGATCAGCTGATCGGCAAACCGATCGAACGCGCTGTCGCGCTCATCGCGCGTCGACGCGCGGGCCCGGAGATCCATCACGATTTCGGCGAAATCCTGCTCCGGCTCGAACTCGCCGAGGATCATCTCGATCTCACCCGCAACCAGCTCGAACAGATTCAGCTTCTCGTGGAGCACCTTCAGGATGTACTCCTCCAGGCTGCCAGCCAGACAGAAGTTGAACACGAACACCTCACGGGTCTGTCCGATCCGGTGCACGCGTCCGACCCGCTGCTCGAGCTGCATCGGATTCCACGGCAGATCGTAATTGATCACCGACCGGCAGAACTGGAGGTTGCGGCCCTCGCCTCCGACTTCGCTCGAGACGAGGATGTCAGCGTGGTGTTCGAACTGTTCCATCGCCCGATCTTTCTCCTCGGACGTCAATCCACCGTGGAACGCTGCGACGCGGAAGCCAGCCTCTTCGAGCGCGCCCTGCAAGTGATCGAGCGTCGCACGGAAACGCGTGAACACGATCGCCTTGTCGTCGTCGGATCGCCTCAGCAGGTCGATCAGCACCTTGGTCTTGGCCGGCCGGCCCACGCGCTCCAGGGCCTCCCGCACCTCTGCGACATCGTCGTCTGGATGGACAGACTGGTGACGATCGAGTGCGGCGCGAAGCGCGGCCGGGCTGCTCCCGGCTTGCATCTGCAGCACGCGGCGGTGTTTCTTCTGTGGCCTCACTGCAACGTCGTCGTGGCGCGGGCACCGAGGAACGCACTTGTCATCCTCCTCCAGCTCGCGGCGAACAGGTGAGCGCCGACCGCTCCCGGTACGGCTTCAGCGTACACTTCGGCAGCGCAATCCTCCCGGTCACGCCAGCTCACAGATACAGCGGAATGCCAAGTCGTTCGGCGACCGCCGTCAGGCGGCTGTCGTACGCCGCGAGCCGCACCTGCTGCCCCCGAGCGCGAAGGAACTCGATAGAGGCGAGATGCATGGCATCGAGCGTACGCACGGGCGCGGGAAACGGCTCGATGGCACGCGCCAGCACGGGCGGCGCGAGTTCCAGCAACGCCACTCGGGCAATCATCAGCCGCGCCGCCTCGCTGTGGGTCGCCGCGAGTTGACGCGCGTGCACCCGGGTCCAGATCTCGTACTCGAACAGGCGGCTCGAGACGAGCGATTCCTTCCACAGCTCGTCTGGCGGCACGCGGTCCTCCGCAAAGAGGTGTGCAAGCGCCACCGACGTATCGACGTAGACCATCACCGGCTTCGGTCCTCGGCCAACTCACGGAGGAGCTCCGCGAGCGGGGCCACAGGAGTGCCGCGAGGCGGCTGTCCGCGGCCGCCGATGGCGGGCCTCAGCCAGCCTTCCCGAACCGCCTCCGCCAACAGCGCGTCGGCCAACACCGGACTTCGGTCGGGCTGGGGCGGCCCGAGCTCCGCCACGACGCGGTCGCGGTCGGTCACGAGAACGGTTTCCCCCTCCGCGGCAAGACGGACATATTCACTGAGCTTGTTCTTCAGGATTTTGAGACCGACTGCACGCATCCCGATAAGGTAGCGTCCGGAAGCTACCTTGTCAAGATTGTCGTCTTGTCGTCTCTTGTGTGGCAGGGTCATCCAGTGCAGTCCCAGACCTGCTCGCGGCGCTCTGGACGCGTCCGTGTCGAGCACCGCACCGCCTACTTCCTGGATTCCAGATAGGCGGCGATCGCCTTCAGGTCCGCATCGCTCAATCGAGAGCGGAAACCGGGCATCTCCGCATCGGGGTTCACCGCTTCCGGGTCCGCGATCAGCCTGGTGAAATACGCAAGATCGCGCTTGGCGCCGATGTGTGAGAGCTCCGGGCCATCCTTCCCGCCTTCGCCGTCGATCACGTGGCAGCCGATGCAGTGGCGTGCGTAGATGGTCGCGGCCGTTTCGGTTTCGGCAGCGAAGCCCGGGTAGGCCTGGCGCGACAGCTTGCGGACGTAGGCGACGATAGCCGCGACTTCCCGCTCGGCGGCAGGCGCCGGAGGCTCACGAAGGCCGGGAGCGATCATCTCCGGATCCACCACGTGTCCCGCAAGCCATTCGGGTCCTCGCGTGGACGGCGCGGCCTCGAGCGGATCCGCGATCCCATCTGGTGAATGGCACTTCGCACACCCGGACGCCTGCGACATGCGGCGTCCACCGATCTCTCGCAACGTCCACGTCTGTGCCGCCGCGGCCGTTTGCGGACGATCCCTCCATCCCAGGGCCGTGAGACCGACGACGGCCGCAAAACCAACGGCAAACGCGCCAACCACCAACGGCCGGCGGCGCGGATCTCGCGAGGGACCACGATCGAGCCACGGCAGCAGCACGAGCAGCGCGACCACCACGCCCGGCACCACCATCGCACCGACGACTTCCCAGCGGCCCGGGAAATACTTGAGCAGCTGGAACAGCCCCAGGAAGTACCACTCCGGGCGCGGAATGTAGGTCGAGTCGCTCGGATCCGCCGGTCCCTCAAGCGGCGGCGGACCATTCCAGGCAAACACACACAGCGCGACCAGCACGACTGCGATCACCGCCGTGTCCCGCGCCGCCTGCCACGGGTAGAACGCCGTCGCGTCGCCGGCGTGAGAGCGGACCGGACCCGAAATGCCATGGCGCCGCATCAGGACCAGGTGCAGGACGATGAGAGCCACCAGGCCCGCGGGCAGGAAGATGACGTGAAAGGAGTACCAACGCGTCAACGTCAGCGCGCCGATGGCCGCGCCCCCCTGCAGCAGCCCGGCGACCACGTCCCCCCCGAGCGGTGTGAGGCGCGCGATGTTGATCGTGACGACCGTCGCCCAGTAGGCACGCTGGTCCCAGGGTAACAGGTAGCCGGTCAGTGAAAAGGCCAGCACCAGGCCGAACAGCGCAAGACCTGACAACCAGGTGGCTTCGCGCGGCGCCTTGTACGAACCAAAGGCGACGACGCGGACCATGTGCAGCACGAGGGCGACCACCAGGAAGCTGGCGCCGTAGTGGTGAAGCCCCCGCACCAGACGGCCGGGAACCGTGCCGATGATGAACCGCACGCTGTCGTACGCGTGATCTGGTGTGGGCGCGTAATACAGGGTCAGGAAGGCGCCGGTCAGCAGCTGCACTGCGAGCAGCGCCAGCAGCACGCTGCCCAGCGTGAAGAACCAGCCCGTACCCGGCGGAAGCGGTTCATCGAGGAGCGCGTGCCGGGCTCCTCGAAAGCCTGTGCGCGATTGCAGCCAGTCGAACGCCCGTTTCACAGGCGCACCAGTACGCCCTCACCGCCATCGACGCGCGCCTCCACCCGAGCGAGCGGTCGCGGCGGCGGACCAGACACGACGTTCCCCTGTGCATCGAAGACACCGCCGTGGCACGGGCAGCGGAACCGCGTCGCCGCGACATCCCAGCGAACCTGGCAACCGAGATGGGTGCAGGTGGCCGAGAGTGCGTGTAGCGCTTTGCCGCCATCCCAGACGAGGAAGACCGTTTCTCTGGCCCGCTCGCGATACCACCCGTCCTGCCGCGAAATGGCGAGCACACGAGCGACCGGCACGTGTGGGGTGAGATCGGCCAGGGCACCCGCGCGCACCCAGCGGCCTTCGGCCCCTTTGTAGGGGCGCAGGGCGAACGCCCCGAGAATGGCGGACAGTCCTCCGCCGATGAGTGCGACGACGGAATTGACGAACAGGACGAGGGCGCGGCGGCGGTGCATCGCGAAACCCTTCTGCGAACCCGGGGCCATCCCCGCAGCACACGGAAACGGCGGCCAGTCCATGACCTGGCCGCCGTGCCCGGCGCCGGATGGTTCCGGGATTCGTAAGTGTTTTCGGATGTTACCTGTTCTGCCGGTGCTTTTCGAGATAGGCGCGGGCCGGCTCGGTGCCGAGAAGCCGCAGCCGGGTCAGGACCTCGCCACGGAGGACAGTGTCACGCTCGTGTTCGGCGATGCGAATCAGTTCCTGTTCGGCGCGCGCGTTGAACAGACCGACGATGATCGGCCGCTTCAGATCGGCCCGGGCACGCAGGTAAAGCCGCGCGAGCTGTTCGCGGGCACCTGCCTGGCCGAGTCGCACGATCGCCGTCTCCTGCAGTCGGTGGTCCGGCTCGGTCTGCGCAATGCGCATCAAGGCCGTCGTCGCGGCGCGCTCTCCGAGCGAGTGCACGACCTGATACTTCACCCGTGGATTGCCGGTGACGTACACCTGGAGCAGTTCTTCGGCGGCCTTCTCCCCGCCGAACCGACCCAACTCACGAACGGCGGCGATCTGCACCAGTTCGCTCCCGTGTTTCGCCACCTCCAGCACCGTGGACCGGGCGTCGGCGCGGCCTGATTGCGCGAGAACGAACACGGCGCGGCTCGCCTCGTTCGCATCCGGGCTCCGAAATGCGATCTCACGGAGGATCGGAATGACGCGCGGTCCGTCGGTCTGAATGAGGCTGCCGAGTGCCTGGATGCGCAGGTTCGTGTCCGGTTCCCAGCCTTCCGGGATCCAGACGGTTGACGGCATCGGCCCCGGAACGCCGCTGGTCATCGTGAACGGCCGACTGCCGGTGGTGGTGCGCGGTGGGCGCGGCGGACCCTCTGGTGGTGGCGGCAACGGGGTCCCAGGCGCGGGCGCGGGCGGTGCTCGGCGCGGAGCCGCCGGTTGGGGGGGCGGTGCCGCCCGGGGAG
>JACDBQ010000528.1 GCA_013694845.1 Acidobacteriota bacterium | reverse complement strand
GGCCCGAGGCGTGAGCTCGAGGCTGAATTCGACAGGGCTGGTCGACATCAAGGGTGCAGGCGTCCGATCGCCCGGGAACCCCTAAAGGATAGCACGGCCGGGGTTTACGCGTCGGCCGCCCGATCCGCCTACTTCCGCGTCCCCGTAAACGTCCCCTCCCCCATCTCACCCATCGTCAATGAACCCTTGATGGTGTTGCCGTCAAGCGTGCCCGTGTAGACTACGCGGACCTTCTGCTCGGTGCCGATTTCCACGGAAAACGTGAACTCCGGCCCCTTGATGCTGCCGGTCAGTTCCGAATCCCCGTAGGAGCCCGTGTACTTCCCGGTCAACTTGTCCCCGGTCTGGGTGATGGTCGCGGTCGGCGTGCTCACGCCCGCGGAGTGATGCGCTTCCAGGGCCCACGTTCCGGTGAGCGTCGCGGCCGGCTTTTCCTGATTCTGGGGCGGAGGGTTCTGGGCGTCGAGCGGCCTGCCGACCGCGAGCACGGCAATGATTGCAACAAGGATTCGTTTCATGTGGACTTCCCTTCTGGTTACAGCCCGCGGCCCCACTTACAAAGAGTAGGTGTTGACAATCCGGTTAATGTACCACCCTGGGGCTCAATCCAACGCTTAACAGAGCACGCGGATGACGTCTGATCTCGTGATGATGAAGTTCTTGTCGGTCTTGAAGTCGCGGACGAGCACTGCGGGATTCTGCGGCGTGATCATGGTCGACAACAGCTCCACGGGTGTGGAGATGTCGACGAACGGGAAGGCCGGCTGCATGATGCTGTCGACCGGCTGCGCCTTGATGCCGGAGTTCTTGAGGAACTCCTCGTACAGGTGCGTCTCGTTGAGCGAACCGACGACGCGGCCATCGCGGGTGATGGAGATCTGAGAGAAGTCGTGCTCGCTCATGACGCGGACGGCTTCTTCCACCGGCCGGCTCGCTTCCACCGCGAACAACTCCCCCGACACGCCTGAGGCCACCAGGTCACGCGCGGTCATCCCCGACTTTTCGAGGAAGCCTTTCTCCCGCATCCACTCGTCGTTGAACATCTTGCCGAGGTAGCGCGATCCATGGTCGTGGAAGATCACGACGACCACCTCGCCCGCCTTGAAGTGCTCCTTCAACTGGAGCACGCCCGCCATGGCGGATCCGGCGGAGTTGCCGGCGAAGATGCCCTCTTCGCGCGCAATCCGGCGCGTCATCATCGCGGCGTCTTTGTCGGTCACCTTCTCGAAGTGATCGATCACGTCGAAATCAACGTTCTGGGGCAGGAAGTCCTCGCCGATTCCTTCGGTCACATAGGGATAGATCTCGTTCTTGTCGAAAATACCCGTCTCTTTGTACTTCTTGAACACCGAACCGTAAGTGTCGATCCCCCACACCTTGATCGCGGGGTTCCGCTCCCTGAGATATCGCCCAACCCCGCTGATGGTGCCGCCGGTGCCGACGCCCACGACCAGGTGATCGATCCTGCCGCCGGTCTGTTCCCAGATCTCCGGTCCGGTCTGCTCGTAGTGTGCCTGCGTGTTGGACAGGTTGTCGTACTGGTTCGCCTTCCAGGAGTTCGGCACCTCGGACTGGAGCCGCGACGAGACCGAGTAGTAGGACCGGGGATCCTCAGGATCGACGTTCGTCGGGCAGACGATCACGTCGGCGCCGAACGCCTTGAGGGCGTCGGCCTTTTCCTTCGATTGCTTGTCGGTCGTCGTGAAGATGCACTTGTAGCCCTTCACCACCGCGGCGATCGCCAGCCCCATTCCTGTGTTGCCGGACGTCCCTTCGATGATCGTACCGCCAGGCTTGAGCGCGCCGCTCTTTTCGGCGTCCTCGATCATCTTCAGGGCCATGCGGTCCTTGATCGAATTGCCGGGATTGAAGGTTTCGATCTTGGCGTAGACGTCCGCCTTGACGTCCTTCGTGATCCGGTTGATGCGGACCATCGGCGTGTCGCCGATGGCCTCGAGAATGTTCGCGTGCAGCTTCTGATTACTCACGCGCTGATTATATCGGTCGCATCCGCCACGGGCGGTCACGAAGACGTCGCGGTGCGGCGATCTGATCCGCGCGAAGGAGCGCGGAACCGCGGTCGAGGGAGTCCGGCAGGGCGGCTTCTGCTTGAGCGAGCCGCTGCTCAACGCCGGGAGCGCCTTCGGCAAAGCGTGGCGTCCCACTTCCGGGGCCGAAGGCCTCCCAGCGACGAGACGAGGCCGAAGCCGTTGGATGTGCTCCGGCACGCCTGTTGCGAGACCACCGAGAAGAGGCGAGATCCGGTTGACGCCCAGGCGCCATCCGTGTGAGGTCCGTTCGAGTTTCATCGGTCCGACCACAAACAGGTACGGCTTGAACCGGACCGCAGCGCCTGCGATGGGATGCCCGGCTTCATGCACCGCAATCGCCAGCAAGACCACCGGCAGGAGCCCGAGCAGAACGACGAGACCGGTACCAGGTCGAAAGCGAACGCTGGGAGTCTGAGCAGGTGGAAGGCGATGATGGTCGCGACTCCGCCGACCAACCCGCCTGCCAGCGCGGTCAAGAAATTGCGCATCACCGAGAGGCTACTGGTGCGGCCGCATCTCCTGGATCGAAATCGCCGTCCCGACATTGAGCCAGCGGGTGGGCAGGTCGCTGGGCACGAAGTAGATGGGATTGGTGTTCTCGTCGGCCACTTCGACCAGCACCCACCCGTCCTCGCGCTTTGTTTTCACGACGTAGGTCTGCGCCGGTCCACCGCCCGCCCAGGTGAACGCGTAGCGTTTGCCGGGCTGGACGAACTCGGGCGTCCGGAGTGAGACGACGGACCCGGAAGCCAGGCGGACGAGATCCTGCGCCAGAACCGTCGAGCGGGTCGTGAACGCGGTCGCGCCCAGGAACAGCGCACCGAGCGGGAGAAGCAGAACTGAACGACGAGATGCCATGGGACCTCCACGGCGCTGGCGCTTTGAGTATAGAACGGGTGCGGGGCTCCGGGGCTTCGGGCTCCGGCTCTTGCTAGAGCCTGAAGCCTGAATCTTATGCCAGTATTTCCTTGACGACCCTGCCGGCGACGTCCGTCAGCCTGAAATCGCGGCCGCTGTAGCGATAGGTCAGCTTGGTGTGGTCGATGCCGAGCAGGTGCAGGATCGTGGCGTGCAGGTCATGGACGTGGACCGGATTTTCCGCCACCTTGAACCCGAAGTCGTCGGTCTTTCCGTAGATCGTGCCGCCCTTGATCCCACCGCCGGCGAGCCACATCGTAAAAGCGAACGGATTGTGGTCGCGGCCTGCGCCGTTACCGCCGCCGCCCACTTCCGCCACGGGCGTCCGGCCGAACTCGGAACCGCAGACGACGATCGTGTCATCGAGCAGTCCGCGGGATTTCAGGTCCTTGACGACCGCGGCAAACGGCCGGTCGGAGTCCATCGCGTTCTTCCGGTGCAGCTGGATGTTTCCGTGGTGATCCCACGGATCGCCGGCCGAGTAGTAGACCTGGACCATGCGCACGCCGCGCTGGACGAGACGCACAGCCATCAGGCAACTCCGCGCGGTGCTCCCGGGTCCATAGAGCTCCAGCGTGGCCGGCGTCTCCTTGCGGATATCGAACACGTCGGGCGCCTCCGTCTGCATGCGGTAGGCGACCTCCATCGATTCGATCGCCGCCTCGAGCTGCGGGTCCTTGATCGACCGCATGGCATCGAGCTTTGCCAGCAGGTCGATCTCGCGGCGCTGCTCGGGCAGGGTGAACTTCTCGTTGTGCATGAAGGAGACGAGCGCCTTCGGATCGAAGTCCTTCCCGATGATCTCGTTCTTGTTCTCGACCTTGCTCGAGATGAACGTGCCCTGGTTCACGGCCGGCAGGAAGGCGTTGTTCCAGAGCGGCGGCCCGACGGTCGTCGGGGTGTTCGGGCAGAGCACAACATATGCCGGGAGATTGCGGTTCTCGCTGCCGAGACCGTAGGTCAGCCACGCGCCAATCGACGGACGGCCGACCTGCGTGTGCCCCGTGTTCATCATCAGCAGCGACGGTTCGTGATTGGGAATGTCGGTGTGGACCGAGCGGACGAAACAGATGTCGTCGGCGCAACCACCCACGTGCGGGAACAGCTCGCTGACGTCCATCCCGGAGTGGCCATATTTTTTGAAGGTGAACGGTGAGCGCATGAGCGCGCCGGTCCGCCGCTCGGTCGCCACGGGTCCGCCCGGGAGAGGCTGCCCGTTGTACTTGTCCAGCATCGGCTTCGGGTCGAAGCTGTCGACCTGCGAGACGCCACCGTTCATGAACAGGAAGATGACGTGCTTGGCCTTGGCCACGTGGTGCAGACCGCCGTTGAGCGCAGGGCTCAGCGCGGCGACCGCCCTCGCCGCGCTGAGCGATTC
>JACDBQ010000523.1 GCA_013694845.1 Acidobacteriota bacterium | reverse complement strand
GTCAGGGTCAGCGCGAAGGGCATGACGATCGTCCCGGGCTTCGTCGACGCGCACTATCACTGCGAGAGCAGCCGGCTGAGCGCGCGCCGGCACGCGGAGGTCACCCTGCCGCAGGGGCTGACCGCCTACTTCGAAGGCACCCACGAGATCACCAACGCGGCCAGGGGGCTGCCGGGCGTCGAGTACTTCGTCGAAGCCAGCCGGCGCCTCCCGCAAAAAATCTACCCGTGCGTGTCGTCTGCCACGCCGCCAAGCCCGGTCGAAACGACCAGCGGACACATCGGCTACGCGGAGGCCGCACTGGCCTTCGAGCGCTGGCCCGAGGAGGCGCGCGGCATCGACGAGGTGATGGATCTGCCCCGCGTGCTGGACGGATCGACCCGGCTGCACGGCGTCATCCAGGCCGCGCTCGACGATCACCGCGTCGTGGCCGGGCATGGCAGCCCGCCGCTGGAGGTGGTCGACGCGTGGGTTGCGGCCGGCATCATGTCGAGCCATTCGGCGCGTGTGGCCGAAGCGTTGACCATGCTTCGCAAGGGCGTGCACCTGCAGTTGAAGACCGAGCGGACGGCCGACATCATCAAGCAGCTGCTCGACCTGCCGTTGCGCGACTGGCGCAATGTCGGCCTGGCCGTCGACGATCGTACGGCGGCCGATCTGCTGGACCGGGGCGGGATGGACTACGAAGTGCGGAGGGCCATCGCACTCGGGGTGCCCCCGATCACCGCTTACCAGATGGCCACCATCAACAACGCGGCGCACTGGGGGGTCTCACATCTCCACGGTCTGCTGGCGCCAGGGCGCTATGCGGACGTCCTGCTGGTGTCGGACTTCGAGAAGGTCGTCGTCGATCGTGTGTTCGCGAGCGGCCGCCTGGTGGCCGAGGGGGGACGCCTCAGTCGCCCGCTCGATGCCGGCCCGGTCGACCCGTCGCTGCGAAACACGGTGCGCCTGTCGCGGGAGCTGCGTTCCTCGGACTTCGAGATCCTCGCGCCACCGAACCGCCACGACGTCCAGGCCTACGTGCTTCCGCCCCGGTATTTCTCACGCGAGCTGGGGCCGATCACCAAGACCCTGCCGGTCAGCGGCGGCCGCGTGCTGCGCGATCTGCCGCGCGGCATCACCAAGTTCGCGATCGTCGAGCGGTACGGCAAGGGCATGAGCATCGGCGTCTCGTTCTGGGAGCTGGGTTTCGATCAGGGTGCGATCGCTTGGACGGTCAACCACGACCACCACAACCTGGGTGTCCTCGGCGCCACCGACGAGGACATGGCGGCCGCCGCGAACCGGTGCGCCGCGATCGAGGGTGGCTACGTCATCGTCAAGGATGGAAAGGTACTCGCCGAACTGCCCCTGCCAATCGCCGGGCTGATGAGCGATGACGATCCGGCCAAGGTGGCGGCGATGATTCGCAAGCTGGACCAGGTAGCGACCGAACTTCACCCGGCCGCGTCGCTGGCGGACCATCCCACGGACCGGATCACGTTCATGAACCTGACCTGCGATCCGTGGAAGTATTCGCTGACCGACCTAGGCCTGTTCAATCTCGAGACGCAGCAGCGGATGCCGGTGGTGTTCTGAGGTTGATCACGCCAGCCGCGCGACGACGATCAACGACAGACCCGCGACGAACGCGGCAAACATCAGCGCGAGAAGGCCTGACGTGCCGGCCGGGGCGTTCTTGAATTCCTTCCAGATGAAAACGCCCCAGAAGGCTGCCACCAGGGTGGCGCCCTGCCCCAACCCGTAGGAAATGGCAAAGCCCGCGGCGCCCGCGGCGATGACGCTCAACGACATGCCGAGGTTCCAGATCATTCCGCCGAGCATGCCAATCAGGTGGAGTCGGGGCGAGCCCTTCGAAAAGTAGTCGCCGAAGGAGACCGGCGGGCCCACGAACGGCCGTTTCATGAAGATCGTATTCCAGAGGAAGTTGGAGGCGAGGAGGCCTGCTGAGAACATCACCAGGGCGGTATACGGACTGAGCTTTCCCGGTTCGAGGTTGATGAAGTCGCTCGACATCGAGGCGGCCACGAAACGGTAGAAGAAGCCCATGAGCAGGCCCGCCACCACCGACACCATGATCCCTTTCCCGATCGTCCTCTGGCCCTGCGACGGGAGGCGGCTATAGGCAAGCGCCGACAACAGGATGGCGACCACGACGAGGGCAACGCCGACAAAGAGAAGGACGGGGTTCCCCACCGGGGAGGCCAGGTAGTTGGTGATCACACCGAGGACCAGCGCCAGACCGACGCCGATCGGGAAGGCCACCGCCATTCCGGCGATGTCGATCGCCGCCACCAGCAGGATGTTGGACAGGTTGAAGACGACCCCGCCGATGAAAGCGGAGAGGAGCCATCCCCGCTCGGCCTGGGACAAGTCGTCAAGGAAGCTGCGCCCGGCCGTACCCATACTCCCTGCAGTGAACGCCAGGACGAGCGAGAACAGCATCACCCCCAGCGCGTAGTCCCAGTAGAAAAGCTCGAACCGCCACTCCTTGCTCGTGAGTTTCTGCGTATTGGCCCAGGAGCCCCAGCAGAGCATCGTCACGACGCACATTGCCACGGCGAGAGCGTACGACTCGACAACGACCATGTCGACTCTCCATGTGCCGCTACCTGCCTCGGGCAGCGTGCACCACTAGTGGAACATTAAGCAAATGGTTCCAGGCACAGATTTGTCTGGACCGGAACGCGAACACGGACGCTACTTACCCGCTACGGCTTGCCCTTCCGAAAAATCGATCACTTGCCCGCCGGCACGTCAGGTTTGGTCATCAACGACACGTAAAGGTCCCAGAACGCATCCCGATTGATATCGAACACGATCTTCACCTTCTGGGTCCCGGCCGGGAAGTTCTCCGGACTCGACAGTGAACGCCGGCGCGACGGGTGATAGCCAATCGATCGCCCGAAGTTCGGACCGTAGTTGACGTCGATGTCGATGTATCTCTCCTCCATCTTCGTGACGATCTCAGGCTTCAGGAGGATCGCGGCAGTCAACTCATCCCAGATGAAGGACTGTCTCTTGGGATCGCTCTGGAACATCGGTCCCTGACGATCCCTGAACATCTTCACCACGGTGGTGTCAGGGGCGGAGGCGATGCGGTCGAAGATCGCCTTGGTGTAGAACACTTTCTCGCAGATGTCGTCGGGAACCACGATCTGCTGCTTGAAGGGTGCCCGGACAATGAAATCAACCGCGTTTTCCTTGCCCGGCTTGAGAGCCTCGGGCCTGGGCCGTGAGAAGGCCCCGAGGTACTCCGCGTTGCCGAACAGCCGTTCCTCGTGCTCGTACCAGGGCTGACGATTGCCCATGAGGGGTTCACCGGCTCCGGGAACGATGGGGACGTCGCGCCTCCCCAGTCGCTGCATCAGAGACGTGACGTTCGCGGTTTCGGTCTCCATCCATGAATTTCCCGCGACGACGGTCACACCGAGGACCTCCACCTGTTTCGAGTGGAGCAGCATGATCAACGTCGGGGAAAAGCTCCCGAAGTCGTCGTCCAGGATCACTTTCTCCTGGCTGAATGCCTCACCGGCGAGGGACGACAGCAGGAAGGCCATCGCCAGGAATGGCACTTTTCTGAAAGACCTCATCGATTGATCCCCCGATTAGAGCGTCGACGGTCTGGGTTTCGCGGTTTTCCTGTGCATCTCGAGCTCCGGCCTGCTGAGAAACGACTTCTGGGTTCCCACCCTGCTGGTGGACAGGCTGGCGTAGAGACAGGCCTGGGCGATGGCTTCCCTTTCGGGAACTCCCTCGGCAAGAAAAGTGGCAAAGCTGCCGATGAACGCATCGCCCGCTCCAGTCGTGTCCTTTGTGTCCACCGTGTAGGCCGGTATGAATTCCAATACGCCGTCCCCGGCGAGCAGCGCGCCATTCACGCCCAGCGTAATGATCACCCTGGGGACCCCACGCTCGAGAAAGTACTGCGCGCACGCCTTGGCCTCATCGGCGGTCTTGACCGGCTTGCCGGCGATGGTTTCCGCCTCACTCTCGTTTGGAATGAAGTAATCCACCCTGGCCAGTTCCTCGAGATCCACCGGCTGTCCGGGCGCCGGATTCAGGACGCACTTGATGCCGTTGGCACGGGCGAACCGTATGGTGTAGTAGACCGTTTCGAGCGGAATCTCAAACTGCAGGATGATGCAGTCCGCCTGCTTCAGGAGCGGAGCCGCGAGATCGACGTCGGCGGGCATCAACCGGTCGTTAGCGCCCTTGACCACGAGGATCCGGTTCTCACCGCTCGGTTCGACGAAGATCGGGGCAACGCCGCTCGACACGCCCTCGAGGACGCGGACGTGCGATGTATCGATCTGATGGGATTCGAAGTTCTGGATGGTCGCCGGGCCGAACAGGTCGGCGCCGAGCCTGGCCACCATCGATACCTGTGCCCCACAAAGGCGCGCCGCAACCGCCTGGTTCGCGCCCTTCCCGCCGAAGCCCATGTCGAACTCCTGGCCGAAGATCGTTTCGCCAGGGGCTGGAAACCTCTCGGTGAACGTGACCAGATCCACGTTGGCACTGCCCACGACTGCGATGCGCGGTTGGCGGCTCATTCATGCTCCTCTTGATTATCGCTTCGGAGCCGAGGGCGACGATCGCGTCACGCGCTCCACGTACAACCGGATGAACCGGTCCCAGTCCAGGTCCGTTTGCACCATCATCTTTCGCGCGCCTTCGCCACCCGGCCAGGGCTGCGGGGCGCCGACTGAAACGCCGTAGTTGGCTGCGTGGTTGATGTCGACGTCCACGTACAGTTCGACCGTCTTCATCAGGGTCGGATCGATCAGCGTCGCCGCCGCAATCTGGTCGTACATCAACCCGACCCGCTCGGGGCTCTTCTCGAAGCCAGGGCCCATGCGTTCCTTGATCAGGCGTGTCGCAGGCGTGTCGACCGCAACGATCTTGTCGTACCACTCTTTGCTGAACCTGGCTTTGCGGGAGATGTTCAGGGGTGACAGAACGATCGGAATACCGGACCGGAGAACGATCTGGGCTGCCTCGGGATCCACGTAGAAGTTGAACTCCGCGTTCGGCGTATGGTTGCCACCGCCATCGGGCAGTGACGCAATGGCACCGCCCATGATCACCAGCTGCTTGACCTTGGCGGCGAAGCCCGGTTCCATGCGCATCGCCATGGCAATATTGGTGAGCGGGCCGATGGCCAGGATGGTGACCTGCCCCGGGTTCTGCATCACCGTGTTCACGATGAAATCCACGGCGCTCAGGGACTCAACCTTCTTTTTCGCGAAACCGCCGGGAGGCGCCGGTGCGGGCTCATTCGCATACCAGCCGCCGTGCCGTTTGGTATCCCACTCCGTCCCTTGGTGCATCAGCGGGCTCGCCGCGCCGCGGAACACGGGGATCTCGGTCCGGCCCGTCACTTCCAGCACCTTCAAAGAGTCGGCGACGGCGACATTGAGACTCTTGTTCCCGGCGACTGTCGTGATCCCCATGATCTGCAGTTCAGGACAGTTGAGCGCGAAGAACAGCGTCATCGCGTCGTCCTGGGGCGGGTACGCAAAATCGGTATCGAAGATGATCTTCTGCGGTTGTTGCGCGCCGGCCGGGGCCGCCACCAGCAACGCCAGAAGGACAGTGCAGGCACACATTGGTTTCATCGGCTTCATACCCTTTCGTCCGTCCTTGCGCCTCAGGGCTTCTTCGAGGGACGAGTCATGAGATCAACATAGAGCTTGTAGAACTTGTCCTTGTCGAGGTCGACCTGCACGGTCGAGACCTTCCACAGCCAGGAGGGGGCTTTGACGGTCTTCTCGATAAAGATGGTCTGCCCGTAGCCCGCGCCATGGCCGATGT
>JACDBQ010000488.1 GCA_013694845.1 Acidobacteriota bacterium | reverse complement strand
GGCCACGATGGGAGAATCCTTACTTTTAGATGGTACCCAGCAGCGCCCGGACACGCGCGTCAGTTGCCGGGTGCGAACTGAAGAGGGACATCAACCCGCCGCCCGCGAAAGGCTTGATGATGAACATGTGGGCGGTGGCGGGATTGGCGTCCATCGGTACCCCTTTGGCGACCGCCTCGATCTTCTTGAGGGCATGCGCCAGGCCGTACGGGGTGCCTGCGATCTGCGCGCCCGTCGCATCCGCGGCGAACTCGCGCGATCGTGAAATCGCCATCTGGACCATCAGGGCCGCGATCGGGGCGAGGATCATCATCGCCAGCAGCACGATCGGATTCGAACCGCCGTCGCGGTCGTCGCGGCTTCCGCCGAAGAACATCGCCATGCGCGCGAACAACATGATGGCTGCGGCAATGGTGGCGGCCACAGAGCTGATGAGGATGTCGCGGTTCTTCACGTGCGCGAGCTCGTGAGCCATCACCCCCTCGAGCTCAGGCTCGCTCAGCACCCGCATGATGCCTTCGGTGGCCGCGACCGCGGCGTGTGACGGATTGCGTCCAGTCGCAAAGGCGTTCGGCGACTCATCCGGAATGAGGTACACCTTGGGCATCGGGAGACTCGCCCGTTGCGCCAGCCGCGCGACAAGCTGGTACAGCGGGTGCTCGGGCCCGACCTGCTTCGCGTGGTACATCCGCAGGACGATCTTGTCCGAGAACCAGTACGACCCGACGTTCATGACGACGGCGAAGATGAACGCCATCATCAAACCCTGGGATCCCCCGGCGAGTTCCCCGAGAACGAGGAGAATGCCGCTCAGGGCACCCAGCAGCACGACCGTCTTCACACCATTCGCCATGCTCTTATTTTACTCCGCGGCGGCGTGGAACCGGTTGAGACTTACCAGCAGCCCGGCGAGGAACGCTGCGCGCCAGGAAAGATCCGACACGAGCACGTGCTCGTGCAGCGCGTGAGCGCCGTCCCCGTCCGGCCCCAGCCCGTCGAGGGTGGGTATCCCGAGAGCAGCCGTGAAATTCCCGTCTGAACCGCCGCCGGTCCCACCCTCTGCCAGGTCTCGCCCCAGCCCGGCTGCCACGGCCCTCGCCTGTTCATAAAGACGCGCCACGCCGGCGCTACGTTCCAGGGGAGGACGCTCGACGCCTCCGTCGACCTGCAGGGTCACGGCAGGATTCCTGGGCGTCAGTGCCCGGAGGGACGCTTCGATCCGCGCGGCGTCTGTCATGGTCGGTACTCGCACGTCGATCGTCGCGTGGGCCTGCTCGGCGATGACGTTTCCCCGTGTGCCCCCGTCGATCAATCCGACGTTGAGGCTGATGCCCGCATCGGGATCCTGCAGTTTCTCCAACTCGCCGATCTGAAAGGCCAGCTCGTGGATCGCGCTTGCCCCCTTGCGTGGATCGATCCCGGCGTGCGCGGACACTCCGCGGACGGTCAGAATGAACTCTCCACAGCCCTTGCGCCGTGTCTTCATGGCCCCACCCGGCAACGATGGTTCGAGGACGAGGACCGCGTCGCTCCGGCGCGCCTCCTCTTCGATGGTGGCTCGCGACGTCTGGCTGCCTACCTCCTCATCGGTCGTCCAGAGCATCACCAGGCGCGGCGTCCGCTGGCTCGGGCTCCTCAGGGCGTGAGCCGCGAGCATCGCGATCCCGATGGAGGCCTTCATGTCGTAGATTCCCGGGCCGTGCAGCCGTCCCTCGTGCTCACAGAACGGCATGCGTTCGAGCTGACCCACGGGCCAGACCGTGTCGAAATGCCCGAGCACGAGGATTCGCGCGGGTCCGCCGGCGAACTCGGCGCGGACGTGATCACCACGTTTCTGCTGCCGGAGCACACGCACGTCGGCCCCGGCGTCTCGCAGCATGCCCGCCAGGGCGAGGCCGCAGCGATCCACCGCCGTCTTGTCGGTGCTCGGGGATTCAAGACGCACAAGCGTTTCGACGTCGCGCCGCAAGGCGAGCTCGTTCGCAGCGCAGAACTCCAACAGATCGCCCATGCAGTCTCCCGGATCCTTATAATAGGTTCATGGGCGCAAGGCTTATCGCCGTACTCGCGATCGCAGGAATGACGACCGTCGCGGCGCAAGTCCCGCAGCCCTTTCCAAAGCCCGGGCAAACCACTCCCGCCCCACCGCAGTCAGCGCCGCCGGCGCCCGCACCGCCATCGTCCGGGGTCAGTGCGCCTGGGGCTGGGTCGCCCCAGGTGGTCGGTGAACCATCAGAGGCTTTGCTGGGCGTAACGGTGTATCCCACCGCACAGTTCATCACCTCGTTCGATGCCGGCCGCGGCCAGCGCTACTACCTCTATGGCGCCACGGCAACGTTCGCCGAGATCGTGCAGTACTACAGGAACACGTTGAAACAGCGTGGCGAACTGGTCTTCGAGGAACCGCCCATTCACCAGTTCGACACCGGCCGCTTCCGGGAAGAAACCATGGCGTTCCCTCCGAGCGTGACGGTCAAGGACTACACCTGGGGCGGCAATGCCGGCTATCTGAACCCCAAACCGGGTGGACAGCCAGTGCGGTTCCCGACGATCATCCAGGTCGTGCCGAACCCGCCCGCTATTGCGCGCTGACGTGCGCTGGCATCGACGAGCGGTGGCGCGGCATGCGCTCGAAGCCCGCTGGCCGGCCTCAATCCTGTTTCAGGTAAATCGCCCCACCCTTGTCGCGAAACTCCCGCGACTTGTCTTCCATGCCTTCGACTGCCATCTGGCGGACCTGCTGGGTGAGCTCCATCGAACAGAACTTGGGCCCGCACATTGAGCAGAAATGCGCCACTTTGGCTCCCTCGGCCGGGAGAGTCGCGTCGTGGAACGCGCGGGCCGTCACGGGATCGAGCGCCAGGTTGAACTGGTCCTCCCAGCGAAATTCGAATCGTGCCTTGGACAGCGCATCGTCCCACGCCTGAGCGCGCGGATGGCCCTTGGCGAGATCGGCGGCGTGCGCGGCGATCTTGTATGCGATGACGCCGGCCTTCACGTCGTTGCGGTCGGGAAGACCGAGATGCTCCTTGGGCGTGACGTAGCACAGCATGGCCGTTCCGTACCAGCCGATCTGTGCTGCGCCGATGGCCGACGTGATGTGATCGTAGCCAGGCGCGATGTCGGTCGTCAGTGGACCGAGGGTGTAGAAGGGCGCCTCGTCGCACCATTCCAACTGCTTCTCCATGTTCTCCTTGATCAGGTGCATCGGAACATGGCCGGGCCCTTCGTTCATCACCTGAACGCCGTGTTCCCAGGCGATCCGGTTGAGCTCTCCCTGGGTTTTCAGCTCCGCGAACTGCGCCTCGTCATTCGCGTCCGCGATCGATCCCGGTCGCAGCCCGTCACCGAGCGAGAACGCGACGTCGTAGGCGCGCATGATCTCGCAGATGTCGCGGAAGTGCGTGTAGGTGAAGTTCTCCAGATGGTGCGACAGGCACCACTTGGCCATGATCGAGCCGCCTCTCGAGACGATCCCCGTCATGCGGCGCGCGGTCATCGGGATGTAGCGCAACAGGACGCCGGCGTGGACGGTAAAGTAGTCCACTCCCTGCTCCGCCTGCTCGATCAGGGTGTCGCGGTAGACCTCCCAGGTCAGATCCTCGGGACGGCCCCCCACCCGCTCGAGCGCCTGGTAAATGGGAACCGTGCCGATCGGGACGGCGGAGTTCCGGATGATCCATTCGCGGGTCTCGTGGATATCGCGCCCGGTCGAGAGATCCATGACCGTGTCGGCACCCCACAGGGTTGCCCAGCGGAGCTTGTCGACTTCTTCTTCAACCGACGACGAGACGGCGGAGTTGCCGATGTTGGCATTGATCTTCACGGCGAAGTGGCGCCCGATGATCATCGGCTCGAGCTCGGGGTGATGCACGTTGGCCGGGATGATCGCGCGGCCGCGCGCCACTTCGGCCCGAACGAACTCGGGTTCGAACCCTTCGCGGACCGCGACGAACGCCATCTCCGGTGTGACGATGCCCTTGCGGGCGTGCTGCAACTGCGTGACCGTGTCGCCTCCCATCCGTGGCGCGACCCACGGCTCGCGCAGTTTCGGGAGGCCCTGTCGGACGTCGTGCCCCTGCGGTCCGCTCGAGTCGTAGACACGCAGGGAGTCGCCGTTGGTCAACCCGACCTCGCGCATCGGTACGCGGACGCCTTGCTCCTCGATCATCACCTTGCGTGAGCTCGGGAAGGCGGACGCGAAGTCGGACGGCAGGAGGGGGGGCATGGCAGCGCGAGTGGTCATGGTTGGTGCTCAGGCTCGGATAGATTCAGAAGCGCGCCGCGCGCGTGAGGCGCGAGGCAAAATTCACTATAACAGGTGCCGCCAGAAGCATCAGGCGAGCGGCGATGGCGCGCGCTGCCATCATGGCTCTCTCCGGGAAAGCTGGTGCATCAACGCGGCGGCGCGCCGCAGCGCGGCTCGGTCTTCCGCGGGCAGGTCGCGCAGCGCCCCGGCAAGCAGGGCGACGCGGCGGGCTCGGCCTTCGGCCATCAGCTTCCGGCCGCGGGGGGTGGCGCGGAGGATCTGCGCGCGGGCGTCGCGTGCATCCGGGTTCCGCGCGATCAGGCCCTCCCGTTCGAGCGCGGCCACGATCGGCGTGATCGTCGGCGTCTTCACCTGTTCGGCGCGCGCGAGGGCCGAGATCCGCAGCGGTCCGCCGAACACCACCACCGACAGCGCCGACAGCCGCGCCGGGCTCAACCCCGTCTCCACGTCCTCGCGTCGCAGGCGGCGCAGCAGGTGAATCGACGCAGAATGCAGGGCATCGGCGAGATCCTCCAGCGACCAACGGCTGGCAGTTGCGCGGCGTGGCATTCCTGCAGTATAAACTTAGTTAGGTTACCTAACTAAACCTGGAGGACGAGGTGCTGGACCCCGAATCGGACATCCTGAACGCCCTGTACCGGCAACAGCCGGACCAAGCGCGGCGGCTCGCGGATCAAGCGACGTCGCTCACCATCTGGGAAGCGGCCGCGCTCGGACGCGACGCGGACGTCGCTCGACTGCTGGGCGCGAACGGCTCGCTGGTCGGCGCCTATTCGCCTGACGGCCACGTGCCGCTCGGCCTGGCAGCGTTCTTCGCGCGCCCGGAGACTGTGCGACTGTTGATCTCGGCCGGGGCTGACGTTCACGCCATCGCGCGAAATGCCATGCAGGTGCAGCCACTCCACGCGGCGGCCGCGGGACGCAATCTCGACGCGATCACCGCGATCGTCGATGGTGGCGCGAACGTGAATGCACGCCAGCAGGCCGGATACACCCCGCTGATGGCGGCGGCGGCCAGCGGCCGTGCCGACATCGCCGAGCTGCTGCTCGCGCATGAGGCCGACCCGTCCCTGGTGAACGACGAGGGCAAGTCGGCCGCCGCCCTCGCGCAGGAGCACGGTCACGAAGCGCTCGCGGAGCTTCTCGCTGCACGAATCACGCAAGCCTCCGCAGCACGAAGCACTTCAGGTAGTAGGTCTCCGGAACGGTGATCAATACGGGATGATCACGCCCCTGCATGCGCTTCTCCACCACGACAACATCGGCGCGCGCATCCGCGGCGGCGGCCGCGATGGTATCGGCGAACGCGGACTCGCCGACGTTATACGAGCAGCTGCAGGTAATGAGATAGCCCCCTGGTCTCAGGAGCTTCAGCGCGCGAAGATTGATCTCCTTGTAGCCCGAGAGGGCCTTCGGCACCGCAGCTTTGTTCTTCGCGAACGCCGGGGGATCGAGCACGATCGTGTCGAACCGCTCCCTCCGGCGCTCCAGCTCGCGCAGCTCGTCGAAAACGTTCATCGCACGGGCCCGGACATTCGCAAGGCCATTGCGGTCCGCGTTGACCTGGATCCGGGCAACGGCGTCCTCGGAAATGTCGATCGCGAGGACGTCATCGCACCGTGGCGCCAGGGCCAGAGCGAAGCCGCCGTTGTAACTGAAGGCGTCGAGCAGACGACCCGAGGCGTATGCCGCGGCCGCGACCCGGTTCTCCCGTTGGTCGAGGAACAGGCCGGTCTTCTGGCCGAGGAACGGATCCACGATGTAACTGACGTGACCTTCCCGCACCTCGACGGTCGGAGGCACATCGCCGCCCAGCACCTCGACCTTCTGTTCGAGCCCTTCCAGCAGCCGGACGCGGGGATCGTTGCGCGCGAGGATTCCGCGGTGCGACACAAGGCCGTCCAGCAGCGCGGTGATCCGCGGCATGAGCCGGTCCATGCCCTGGGACAGGGCCTGGAGCACCAGATAATCACCGTAGCGGTCGACGATGAGCGAGGGCAGCAGGTCCGCCTCGCCGTGGACGAGCCGGTAGGCGGTCGCGTCGATGGGCAACGACTCGCGGAAGGCGATCGCCTGCGCGAGACGCGCGCGCAGAAGGTCGTCGTCAGCGCGGACGTCGCCGCGCGTCAGCATGCGGATGGTGATCTCAGACCGGTCGCTGAACAGCGCCTCCCCGAGCGTCCGTCCCCTGGGACCCGTCACCGTGACGATCTCGCCGGCGGCGGCGCGCGCCTCGGCGATGTCGGACCGGTAGACCCACGGATGGCCTGACTGGATCCGATCCTCTCCGCGTTTGGTCACCGTGACAGTGGGCATGCGTCAGCTCTCGGATCCGCTCGTGCGTCTCCTTGCAGACGCTATAATTTCACATCATGCGAATCGCGATCGGCGCCGACCATGCGGGTTTCGCGTTGAAGGCGCACCTCGTCGGGGTGCTGCGCACGCTGGGACACGACGTCGATGACCGCGGGACGCACGACGAAAAGTCGGTGGACTACCCGAAGATCTGCGCCGATGTGGGTCGTCAGGTCGCCGCCGGCCGGGCGGATCGGGGCCTGGTCGTGGGCGGCAGCGGCCAGGGGGAACAGATCGCCGCCAACAAGGTACGCGGAGTTCGCGCCGCCCTCTGCAACGATCTCTACACCGCGCGAATGTCGCGCCAGCACAATGACGCCAACGTTCTCGCGATCGGCGGCCGGATCGTCGCACCCGGGCTCGCCGACGAGATCGTCACCCTGTGGCTCGCGACCGCTTTTGAGGGCGGCCGGCATCAGCGCCGGGTCGATCAGATCGCCGCGATCGAAACTGCGGCGCCCGGCATCGCGGCCGGGCAGACGGAATCATGATGCCCAACTCGACCGACACATCCTCCCGCTGGCGCGCGCTGGCCCAGACGGATCCGGAGATTGCCGCCGTTCTCCGCGATGAGCGCCACCGTCAGAACACCGGCCTCGAGCTGATCGCTTCCGAGAATTTCGTCTCGCAGGCCGTGATGGAAGCGCAGGGTTCTGTTCTCACGAACAAGTATGCCGAGGGCTATCCCGGCAAACGGTACTACGGCGGGTGCGAGTTCGTGGACGTCGCCGAGTCCCTCGCGATCGCACGGGCGAAAGAGCTTTTCGGCGCCGAACACGCGAACGTACAGCCCCATTCCGGCGCCCAGGCCAACATGGCGGTGTACTTCAGCCTGCTGAAGCCGGGAGACACGGTGCTCGGCATGAATCTCGCGCATGGGGGCCACCTCACGCACGGGCACCCGCTGAATTTCTCCGGCAAGCTCTACACGATCGTTCCCTACGGCGTTCGCGAAGACGACGAGCGCATCGACTACGAGGAGCTCGAGAGGCTGGCGCACGAGCACAAGCCGAAGATGATCATGGTCGGAGCCAGCGCCTACCCCCGCATCATCGATTTCGAGAGGATCGGCCACGTCGGCCGCGACGTCGGGGCGCCCGTGGTGACCGACATGGCGCACATCGCGGGACTGGTTGCCGCGAAGGTTCACCCGAGTCCGGTCCCCCACTCGGATTTCGTCACCACGACGACGCACAAAACCCTGCGGGGACCGCGCGGCGGACTGGTGCTGTGCCGGTCGCAGTACGCGAAGGACCTCGACCGCACCGTCTTCCCCGGCATCCAGGGCGGACCGCTGATGCACGTGATCGCGGCGAAGGCGGTCTGTTTGAAAGAAGCGCTCGAACCGAGCTTCGCCGACTATCAGCAGCAGCTCGTGCGCAATGCGAAACGACTGGCCGCCAGCCTGTCGGCGGCCGGGTTCCGCCTGGTCAGCGGCGGGACCGACAATCACCTGATGCTCGTCGACGTCTTCTCGAAGGGGATCACAGGCAAAGTCGCCGAGGCGGCGCTTGGCCAGGCGGGTATCACGGTCAACAAAAACGCGATTCCGTTCGACCGGAATCCGCCCATGGTGGCCAGCGGCATCCGGCTTGGCACGCCGGCGGTCACCAGCCGCGGCATGCGCGAACCGGAGATGGACAGGATGGCCGACCTGATTTCGCGCGCCCTCGCAAACCCGACGGACCAGGCTGCGCTGTCCGGTGTACGGACGGAGGTTGAGGCGCTGTGCCGGAAGTTCCCTCTGTACCCGGAGGCGTAAGCCCCCTCCGGTCGCGCCCGCCGGCACGCCGCCCGGCCCTCCACGCGGAGGTCGCCGATGC
>JACDBQ010000481.1 GCA_013694845.1 Acidobacteriota bacterium | reverse complement strand
TCGAGCACGCCGTCTCAGCGGAAATGGAACGGCTGTCCGCCCAGTTCCCCCCCGGCATGCGGTACCTCGTCTCCTTCAACACCACCGACGTCGTCGAGGAGTCGATCGCGGAGGTCATCAAGACGCTGTTCGAGGCGATCGTCCTCGTCGTGCTCGTCATCTTCGTCTTCCTGCAGACGTGGCGCAGCACGATCATTCCCGCGATCACGATTCCAGTCTCCCTTATCGGCGCCTTCGCATTCGTGAAGCTGATGGGATTTTCCATCAACACGCTGACCCTCTTTGGCATCATCCTCGCCACCGGGATCGTGGTCGACGATGCGATCGTCGTGATCGAGAACATCGAGCGGCATATTCAGGAGTACAAGAAATCCGCGCGGCAGGCGGCCTCTGACGCGATGCGCGAAGTGTTCGGCGCGGTCATCGCTACGGGCCTCGTGCTCGTCGCCGTATTCGTGCCGGTTGCGTTCTTTCCCGGCACGACCGGACGTCTCTACGCGCAGTTCTCGATGACGATCGCCTTTGCGGTGGCGCTCTCGGTGTTCAACGCCGTGACGCTCACGCCGGCCCTCTCGGCGCTGCTGCTGGATCGTAAGAGTCATCAGAAAGGGCGGTTCTTCACCTGGTTCGAAACCGTGATCACCTCGGGTACCAACGCATACGTGCGCGGGTTGCGGGCCGGGATGCGCTGGCGCTGGGTGGTCGTGGCGCTGTTCGTTCTCTCGCTCGGCCTCACGTGGTGGGTTTACAGGACGGTCCCACAGGCGTTCGTCCCCGAGGGTGATCCCGGCTACTTCATGGTGCAGGTGCAGGCCCCGGCCGGTGCCTCGCTCGAATACACGGCGGGTGTGGCGAGGCAGGCGGAAAAGATCCTGCTCGGCGATCCGGACGTGATGGCGCTGTTTTCGGTCATGGGGTTCAGCTTCGGCGGCGCGGCCCCGAATGCCGGGATCATGTTCGTCCGGCTCAAGAAGTTCGATGATCGGCCGGGCACGGAACACTCGCTTCAGACCGTCCTTGGGCGTGTCACCGGGCCACTCTTCGGGATCCCGGGGGGGATCATCGTGGGCTTCCCGCCACCGTCCATCCCCGGGCTCGGCCGGTTCGGCGGTTTCGAATTCCAGGTGCTCGACCAGTCGGGCACCGACATCACCAATCTGGCGCAGGCGACACAAGCGGTCGCGGCGGCAGGCAACCAGTCTCCCAAGTTACGCAGCCTGTTCAGCCCATTCACCGCGAACGACCCGCAGCTCCAGGTGACGATCGACCGCCAGCGGGCGCTCGCCCTGGGCCTCCCGCTGAACGAGATTACGAGCGCGATGCAGATTTTTCTGGGGTCGCAGTACGTGAACGACTTCGAGTTCAACAACCGCGCGTACCGCGTCTACGTGCAGGCCGACCAGAACTTCCGCTCGAGTCCCCAGGCGTTGAACGCGTTGTACGCGAGAACGCGCGACGGGCAGATGGTTCCGCTGGAGCAGGTGGTCGACGTGAAAGAAGTGACCTCGCCGCAAGTCATCAGCCACTTCAACCTGTTCCGGTCCGCGACGATCAACGGCTCGGCCGCGCCGGGGGTCAGTTCCGGCGAGGCGCTGGGCGAGATGGAGCGCATTGCCGCCGCGACCCTCCCTGAGGGCATGACCTACGCGTGGTCCGGCATCTCCCTCGAAGAGACCAAGGCGGGCCGCCAATCCTTCCTGATCTTCGGTCTCGCGCTGCTCCTCGTCTACCTCACGCTGGCGGCGCAGTACGAGAGCCTCGTGCTCCCGTTCATCGTCCTGCTCGGCGTGCCGCTGGCGGTGCTCGGCGCGCTGGGGGCGCAGTGGTCGCGCGGCCTGTCGAACGACGTCTATTGCCAGGTCGGGTTGGTGATGCTGATCGGCCTCGCGGCCAAGAATGCGATTCTGATCGTCGAGTTCGCCGAACAGCTTCGCGCCCGCGGCATGTCGGTCGTCGAGGCGGCCATCGAAGCGTCACGGCTGCGCCTCCGGCCGATCCTCATGACGTCGCTGGCCTTCATCCTCGGCGTTCTTCCGCTCGTGTTCGCTTCGGGTGCCGGGCAGGAGGCGCGCCATTCAGTCGGGACGGCGGTGGCGGGGGGGATGTTCGTGTCCACTTTCCTGAACATCGTCTTCATTCCGGTGCTCTACGTTGTCGTCAGGTCGGTCGGGGGCGGGAAGGCACGCGAAGCGACCGAGGACCCCGGGAATTTGGGGTAATGGGTCAGCTGTTTTACGGCCGGCGTTTTTGGAAAACCCGTATCGCGCGAGACAGGTACCAGGAAACGGCGAAGCCGCATCGAATAGCGGAGCGCCAAGGCCAAGCGTGGCGAATAGAAGTAAACGCAGAATCGTCCGGCTGATCGACTGAGCTACATTCCGCCGAGGTGATGAATGTCGAAACGATTCAGGGGTTTCACAGCGAATGCTGATGCATGGGCTGTTGGTAGCGTGCTGGTGGTTCTAGTGGTCGCTTACTTCATCTGGCAACTCAGGGGCGGCTGACTTTAAACTGACCCACTAGCGTTGGCGAATTCTTGACAGTATTCAAATCAGCGTAGTACGCTGCCCGGTCTAATCTTTTGGCAGCACAGCTGCCTGGAGCGCAAAAGCCCGAGAGAACTGTCAGGCCACCGGCGGGGGTCCGCAGCTCATCGGGACACAGTCGGCTGGAGGAGAGCAGCGATGCACATCGACGAACGAGTCGTCGACGGAGTAATGATCCTCGACCTGAAGGGCAAGATGACCCTGGGCGAGGGAGACGAACTCCTGAAAGACAAGATCAACTCGCTCATTCAGCAGGATGAGAAGAAGCTTCTCCTCAATCTCGAGGGTGTGCCGTACATCGACAGCGCTGGCCTCGGCGAGATCGTTCGTACGTACACGACGGTCAGCCGTCAGGGGGGGAAGCTGAAGCTGCTGAACCTGACCAAGCGGATCCAGGATCTCCTGGCGATCACCAAGCTGTTGACGGTGTTTGAGACCTACGAGAACGAGTCGGAAGCCGTCAAAAGCTTCGGCAACTAGTTCTTACCCGCCGCGCTTAGAATGGCGCGACACTCAGCTCCCGACATCGTCGAGCAGGGCCAGGTTTCGCCGGGACGCATTGCGCGGCCGGCGAGGCCGCTTGCCATCAGTCTCGTCCTCTCGCTGCGGCCGTCTCAGTGGACGAAGAATCTCATCATCTTCGCCGGGCTGATCTTTGGTCAGCGGCTTCTTGATCCTGACGCCATCATTCAGTCTGCGGCGGCTTTCGGGGTGTTCTGCGCCCTGTCAGGTGTCGTCTATCTCATCAACGACGTCGCGGACCATGAGGCTGACCGCAAGCACCCGCTGAAACGTTTGCGGCCAATCGCGTCCGGAGACGTACCGGTGAATGTGGCGCTGGGAGTGGCGGTCGTGCTGGCCACAGCGGCACTGGTTGCGGCATTCCTGCTACGGTTCGAGTTCGGCGTGGTGTCCGCGGCGTACCTGGGCCTGCTCGCGCTCTACTCCGGGCCGCTCAAGCACATCGTGATCATCGATGTGCTGACGATTGCGATCGGCTTCGTGCTGCGGGCTGCAGCCGGCGCCCTGGTGATTGCAGAGCCGGTCAGTCACTGGCTGATGATCGTCACGGTGCTTGGGGCGTTGTTCCTTGCGCTCAGCAAGCGGCGCCACGAGTTGGTCCTGCTCGCGGACGGCGCCACCAGCCACCGCCGGATCCTGCAGGAATACAGCCCATATCTGCTCGACCAGATGATTGCGGTGGTCACGGCATCGACACTCGTCGCTTATGCCATCTACACCGTCAGCCCGGAGACGATCCTGAAGTTCAATACCGATAAACTGGGGTTGACGCTGCCGTTCCCGCTGTACGGCATCTTCCGGTACCTTTACCTGGTGCACCAGAAGGCCGGCGGCGGCAACCCGTCCGACATGCTGCTGAACGACAAGCCGCTGTTGTTGTGTGTCGCGCTCTGGGCGGCGACGGTGGCGTTGATAATCTATGGCTAAATCGAAAGTTGCGATTCTCCGCACGTCGCCGGGCACGGTGCTCCGCGATTACCATTCGCTGCTCAATCTGGCCGGCTACCAGGACGTCGTCTCGAAAGAGACGGACACGGCGCTGAAAGTCAATATCTCGTGGCACTTCTTCTTCCCGGGCAGTTCGACGACACCCTGGCAGCTCGAGGGGGTTATCCGGGCGATGAAGCAGGATGGGTATGACCCGTCGCTGATCCACGCCTGCCACAACCGCACGGTGGTCATTGATGCCCACCTTGGAGAGCGCGAAAACAAGCAGGTCAATGTCGTCAACGCTCACCAGTTGCGAAACATCCACATCTACGAGACCGAGGAGTGGATCAACATCAGGGACGCGGTCGGCGATCTGACCAGGAAGTTCACCTGCCTGAACGAGGTGTACCCGAAGGGCTTCATGATCCCGAAGCGCTTCATCGGGGAAAACATCATCCACCTGCCGACCGTGAAGACCCACGTGTTCACGACGACGACCGGTGCGATGAAGAATGCGTTCGGTGGCCTGCTCAACGAGCACCGGCACTGGACGCACCCGGTGATCCACGAGACCCTCGTCGATCTGTTGATGATCCAGAAGAAGATCCACCGCGGAATCTTCGCCGTGATGGACGGCACGTTCGCCGGCGACGGCCCGGGCCCCCGTTGCATGGTGCCCCATGTGAAGAACGTGATCCTGGCGAGCGCCGACCAGGTGGCGATCGACGCCGTCGCGGCAAAGCTGATGGGTTTCGATCCCATGCAGATCAAGTTCATCCGCATGGCGCATGAAATGGGGCTGGGCTGCGGCGATCCACGCGACATCGAGATGGTCGGCGACCTGTCGGCTGCCAGCGAGAACTGGCACTTCGCGGGGCCGTTCAAGAAGATGACGTTCGCCTCGCGGATGCAGCATCAGATCTACTGGGGACCGATGAAGAAACCGATCGAGTGGTCCCTGAAAACGGTGCTCGCGCCCTGGGCATATATCGCGAGTGTGATCTATCACGACAGCTACTGGTACCCCGTGAACGCGAGGAAAACCATGGAAGGGGCACTGGCCAGCCCGTGGGGCCGCCTGTTCCGCAACTGGGAGACGGTCAAGCCTGACGAGAACGGGTTCCCTGACGTCGGGACCGACGCCGCGCAGATCGAGAAACTTGGTGGCAAGGCGTTCATCGAGTCGATCGGCATCCTCGGAACCTGCATCAAGGAAGCTCCGGAATTCGCGAGCCGCAAGCGGCATGGCTCGTCGTCGAAAGTCGAAGTTGAACGCTGAAGGCATTGATGACTGATTTCCAGATTCGTTCCGATAACGTGGACGTCGAGCAGATCATGCGGCAGATTCGCTCGCGGATCCGTGAGAAGCGCGGCGTCGACTACACCGAGGAAGAGATCAAGGAGCTCGCCCGCGTGAAGCTCGAGAAGTTCCTGGACCCGACCGGGGTCAGGTCGGACCTCCTCGTTGAGTACCGGCGCACGAAAGGCGAAGCCGCCTCGAACCCGAATTACAAATTCGAGGACACGACCATCTTCGAGACTCACCGCGGATTCGTTCGCTTCATGCGGAAGCTGCTATATCCGATCCTCAAGCTGTTCTTCAACCCGCATCCCCTCATCGATGCGCTGCACATTCAGTCGGATCTCAACGCCAGGAGCTTCAAACGGGAAGAGCTCCAGTACGAGTTGATCCACAACCTCGTGCTCGAGACGACGCGTCTCGGAATCCAGGTGAAGAATCTGAGAATGCAGGTGGAATCGATGTCGAGCCGGCTCGATTTCGACGAGCGACGGGCACGGGCGCTCGAAGGCGTCGTCCAGTATCGACCTGGGGCGGTGCCGCCGCTTCAACCGCCGCAGGGCGTGGCCCGCGACTCGCGCGAGGAAGGACAGGCCCAGGAGGGGCGCACCCGCCGGCGCCGCCGCCGCGGCCGGCGTCCGGGATCCGGACCGGAAGGAACCAACGGGAGCTTCGGTGAATCGCACCAGGACGGAGAGAGGGGGGAGCCATCATCGGAGTCCGGCGACGCGGCCGGACAGGCTCGCGGGGATCGTCCGCGCGCTCGGTCGACATCCGGTGAAGGCGGCGGACAGGTCGCGCCCACACCGCATAGCGGCTCCGCGAGCGACGCCGGACCCGTCCCACCGAAGCCGCATAGCGTTCCCGGCCGCGAAGGCGGACCTGTTCCGCCGAAGCTGCAGAGCGTCCCAGGCAGCGAAGGCGGATGAAGCTGGCGGTTGCCGTTCAGCGCTACGGCGCGGACATCAATGGCGGCGCCGAACTGCATGCACGCTACATCGCGGAACGGCTGGCGCGACATGCGGAGGTCGAAGTCGTCACGACCTGTGCCCGTGATTACGTCACCTGGCGCAACGAACGGCCGTCCGGCGTCGAGACGGTGAACGGCGTCGCCGTGCGGAGGTTTCCCGTGGATCGCGAGCGGGATCCGCGTGATTTCGGGCGGCAGTCCCACCGCGTGTTCCAGCAGTCTCATTCGCTGGCCGACGAGCTCTCCTGGTTGAAGAGCGAAGGACCGACAAGCCGGAGCCTGGTGGACTATCTCGCGCGGAGCGACGCCTTCGACTTCGTCATCCTGTTCAGCTATCGCTACTACCACGCATACCACGCGGCACGACGCCTGGCGACCAGGGCTGTCCTCGTCCCGACCGCCGAACGCGACGCGGCGATCGGTCTGGGCATTTTCGGCCCGGTCTTCCGATCCGTGCGCGCGATCATGTACAACTCGCACGAAGAGCGCGCCATGATCGAAACGGCGACGCGCAACATCGACGTCCCCGGCGTCGTCGTGGGGGTCGGATCCGACGTGCCGGAACGCGCCGACGCCCGGCGTTTCCGTCAGAAATACGACCTCCATCGTCCGTTCGCCATCTACGTCGGACGGATCGATGAGAACAAGGGCTGCGGGGAGCTGTTCGACCACTATCGCCGCTACGCGACGACGTTCCCGCGTGGACTCGACCTGGTGTTGATCGGCAGCGCCATCATGCCTGTGCCGGACCACCCTCGCATCCATCATCTGGGCTTCCTGCCGGACGAGGACAAGTTCGACGCCCTCGCGGCGGCGGACCTGCTGATCATGCCCTCCTACTTCGAAAGCCTGTCGATGGTCGCGCTGGAAGCGTGGGCCCTGGGGAAACCCGTGCTGGCCAACGGGCGCTGCGATGTGCTGAAGGGGCAGTGCGTCCGCAGCGGGGCCGGGCTGTATTACGAGAGCTACGAGGAGTTCGCCGAAGCGCTGTTCGCGCTCGAATCGAACGGGCCGCTGCACGGCAGGCTCGGGCGCAATGGCCTCGAGTACTTCCGCACTCACTATGCCTGGCCGGTCATCGAGGGCAAATACCTCGACATGTTCGATCGGCTGAAGCAGACAGCACTGGTGCGGACGATCGATCCCCTCCCTGGCTGGTTCGCCCGGCGCAGGAAGAACCTTCCGCCGGCCAGCGACGTCCTGCGAGGCCTTCCCTCCGGCGCCGTGGTGAGGCAGCGAGCATGAGCGCGTCTGCACCGGAGCCGCGGGTGCACCAGGTGCTCGCCACCCTGGGGTACGGTGACGCGATCGGCAACGAAGCGCTCGGCATTCAGCGGGTGCTGCAGGCCGCCGGGTACAGGTCGGAGATCTTCGTCGAGACGGCGGACCCGCGGCTGGAGGATCTGACTCTCGATTACCGTGACATGGTGGGGGCGGTGGGACCGGACGACATTCTCATCCACCATTTCTCGATCGGTTCCCGCGCGTCCCGCACGGCCTATGCGCTTCCGGGCCGGATGGTGCTGGTGTATCACAACATCACGCCACCGGAATATTTCATCGGGGTTCACCAGGACCTCGTGAAGCTGTGTTTCCGGGGGAGGCGGGAGCTGACGGCATACATCGGGCGAAGTGAGCTCGCGCTCGGGGATTCGGACTACAACCAGGAGGAGCTCCACTCGCTTGGCTTCGGTCGCACCGGCGTGCTGCCGGTAGTGCCCGACTTCGTTCATCTCGACCGGCCGGCCGACCGCGCGCTCGCGGGAGACTTCGATGACGGGCACACGAACGTGATGTTCGTCGGCCGAGTGATCCCCAACAAGAAATTCGAGGACGTGATCCGAGCGTTCCACGTCTACCGCACCCGTCACAATCATCGTTCCCGGCTGCTCCTGGTGGGCTCGCACAGTGGGTTCGAGAAATACCTCGCCATGCTGCAGGGGATGATCGCCAGGCTCGGCACACCTGACGTCCACTTTCTCGGGCACGTGAGTAACGAAGAACTGACGGCCCTGTACGACACCGCCGACCTCTTTCTCTGCGCGAGCGAGCACGAGGGGTTCTGCGTGCCGTTGATCGAAGCGTTCTACAAACGGGTTCCGGTGCTAGCCTACGCGGCGACCGCCGTGCCCGCGACCATGGATGGCGGCGGGGTGCTCTACGACACGAAGGATCCCGTCTACGTCGCCCGGCTGATGGAAGCCGTGCTGGATTCCCCCGAAGTCGAGGACGCTGTCCTCTCGTCGCAGGACGCGGCGCTCGCGCGCCTGCGCGGAAAGGACTTCTCCGGAACCTTGCTCCGCTTCGTCGACGCCGTTGCCAGTGGTCCGCCACGACCCGCACCGGAAGTCGCGTGGGATTTCTGGGAACAGTTCGACCTGTTCGAACGGCTCGAAGAACTCCGACAGTTCCGTCCCGCGGTCTACCGGGCGCTTCCTGACCGGGATGCGGGACGCGGAGTGCGATGATCGTCAACCAGTGGGTGCCGGCCGCGCACCGGGGAGATGCGATCGGCGACAGCGCGCGCAAGGTGCGCGACATCCTGCGCGCGGCGGGTCACGCGTCGGATCTCTTCGCGATGACGATCGACGACGACCTGCGGGGGGACGTTCGCTCATTCGCGGAGGCCGCCGCGCGTGCCGGTGACGTCACGATCTTCCATTTCGCTCTCCCGTCGGCGATGACCGAGGCATTCGCAGCGCTGCCTGGACGGCGTATCCTCCAGTACCACAACATCACTCCGGCGGCGTTCTTCGCGCCCTACGACCCGGCGTTGTTCCGCCTCGCCGCACTCGGACGCCGCGAGCTGCAGACGCTGGCCGGACGGATCGACCTGGCGCTCGGCGATTCCGATTTCAACCGGCGGGAGCTCGAGGCGCTGGGGTTTGCGCCCACCGGTGTATTCCCCATCGCCGTGAACACCGGTCGCATTACCGATGCGCCGCGCCGGCCGGCCCTCGAGAAAATCCTGTCGGACGGCCTGATCAACATCCTTTTCGTCGGCCGCATCGTCCCGAACAAGCGGATCGAGGATCATATCCGGCTCGCCGAGGTCTACAAACGCTACGTCGACAGTTACTATCGCTTCATCTTCGTCGGCCGGTACGACGGCGTTCCGAGATACTACGCCCAGCTACGCGCCCTGATCGCCGAGTACCGGATGCTGCCGGACCGTTTCTGGTTCACCGGTCCTGTCCCCGACGACGACCTGGCCGCCTTCTACCGCTGGGCCGACGTCTACGTATCGTTGAGCGAGCACGAGGGTTTCTGCGTCCCGCTCGTCGAGGCGATGGCCGCCCACGTGCCGGTGCTGGCGTATGCTGCGGGTGCGGTGCCGGAAACACTGGGTGGCGCCGGCGTGCTGTTCTCCCCCAGGGATCTCGAGCTCGCGGCCGAGACCATGGGCATGCTCGTGTACGACCGTCCGTTTCGCGAGGCGGTGATTGCCGGACAACGACAGCGCCTGCAGGACTTCTCGTCCGCGCGCACCGAGACACGGCTCAACGACATCATCAGGCAGTTTGCGTAAATGAAGATCGCTTTTATCGTCCAGCGCTACGGAACCGAGATCCTCGGTGGATCGGAATACCACTGCCGTCTGATTGCCGAGCGGCTCGCACCCAAGCACCAGGTCGAGGTCCTGACCACCTGCGCACAGGACTACATCACCTGGGCCAACGAGTACCCGGAAGGGACAGACCGGGTCCGCGGCGTGACCGTGCGGCGCTTCACCAACGCGCAGACCCGCGACATCCACGCGTTCAACCAGTATTCGGAATGGATCTTCAACAACGCACACTCCCACAACGACGAGATGGAATGGCTGCGTCAGCAGGGGCCGTGGTGCCCGGCTCTGCTCGAGTATCTCGAGCGCAACCACCCGCAGTACGACGTGCTCATCTTCTTCACCTACCTGTACGCGCCAACCGCGCTGGGCGTGCGGATCGCGCCTCACAAGAGCCTCCTGGTCCCGACGGCACACGACGAACCCGCGATCCACCTCGAGATCTACAAGGAGCTGTTCAGCCAGCCGGCGGGCATCGCCTACAACACCGACGTGGAGCGCCGGTTCCTGACGACGCACTTTTCGATGCGTGCCCTCGAAGAAGAGACGGTGGGGTGCGGCGTCGAGCTGCCCCAGGCGCAGCAGTATCCGCGCGATCAGCCGGACGGTTCACCGGCGGCCGAGGAAGTCAACGACGACTCTCCCACATTCCGGCCGCACCTGGCGCATCGCGGCACGACGTTCCGGCGACGTCACCGGCTGCACGGGCCCATTGCCCTGTACGGCGGACGGATCGATCCAGGCAAGGGCTGCGAGGAGCTCGTCGAGTACTTCAGCGCCTACGTGAACGCCGGTGGCGACGCCTCCCTGGCGTTAATGGGGGTCAAGCTGATGCCGCTGCCCGAGGAGCCGTTCATCCGCTTCGCCGGACGGCTATCGGATCAGGAGCGCACCCAGGCGCTCGAAGCCGCAACGGTCGTGGTAGTGCCGTCGCCCTACGAAAGCCTGTCGTTGCTGGCGCTCGAAGCGTTCGCGGTCGGTACGCCGATACTGGCCAACGCGCGCAGCGAAGTGCTCGTGGATCACTGTCGGAAGAGCAATGCCGGCCTCTATTATGCGGACCGTGATGAGTTCGACCAATGCCTGCGGTTGCTGGTGGCCGATGGGCGCCTCCGCGCATCGATGGGCGCGAACGGGCGTGACTACGTCCGACAGAATTACCGGTGGGACGTGATCCTCGGCAAATACGAGCGGATGTTTACGAGCCTGAAGAAGCGCTGAGGGCGGGCCGGAGCGAGCTCGTCAGCGCTCGTCGCCAGCCGTCAGCGGCGAGTCGAAGTCCGGAATCGAACCGGTATCCGGATCCGCCGCACCGTCGGCGGCCGTCGCGGCGCCGCGCTTCCGCCGCGGGCGGATGTCGTGGCGCTTGATCATCTCGTTGAGCGTGGTGGGCTTGATGTGCAGGAGCTCGGCGGCGCGCTTCTGGACGCCCCCGGCAGCCTCGAGGGTCGACTCGATCAGCCGTTTCTCGAAATCCGTGATCACCTCGCGGAACGAGATCCCCTCCGGCGGCACGATGAACTGCGGCATCTGGAAGCGCTTGCTGGTCCGCACGTGCTCGGGCACGAGATCCGCGTCGATGCGCGGACCGTTCGACAGGACTACCGCCCGCTCGATGACGTTTTCGAGCTCGCGCACGTTGCCCGGCCATTCGTAGTCGAGCAGGATGTCGAGCGCTTCCGGTGTGATCTCCAGCTGCCGCTTGTTGTTCTCCTCGCCGTACTTCTCGAGAAAGTGCTGGACGAGCAGCGGGATGTCGTCGCGCCGCTCGCGCAACGCGGGAAGCTGCACGGCGATCACGTGCAGCCGGTAATAGAGATCTTCGCGGAACCTCCCCTCATCCATCAGCTTCCGCAGGTCGACATTCGTCGCCGCGATGATGCGGACGTCGACCTTGATGGTGTCGACGCCCCCGAGCCGCATGAACTCCCGCTCCTGGATCACCCGGAGCAGTTTCGCCTGCGTCTCGAGCGGGATGTTCCCGATTTCGTCGAAGAAGATCGTTCCCTTGTCGGCGAGCTCGAACAGCCCTTTCTTCGGGTAGACCGCCCCGGTGAACGCACCCTTGACATGGCCGAACAGGTTCGACTCGAGCAGGTCCGGAGGGAGATTGCCGGAGTTCACGGTCACGAAGGCGCGGTCCGCCCGCGTGGAATTCTGGTGGAGCGCGCGGGCCACCAGCTCCTTTCCGGTGCCGCTCTCGCCGTTGATCAGAATGGTCGTGCGGCTTGGCGCCGCCTGGATGATCAGGTCGAACACCTGGCGCATCGGAGAACTGCGGCCGATGATTTCTCCGAACCGGTTCGAGCGCGCCTGGAGATTCTGCCTCAGGGCGCGATTCTCGGCCACGAGCGTGCGCTGCGCGAGCGCATTGCGCAGGACGACGAGCACCTCTTCGTTCTTGAACGGTTTGGTGATGTAGTCGAACGCCCCGCGCTTCATCGCGGAGATCGCATTCTCCACCGAGGCGAACGCCGTGACCATCAGCACCGGCAGATCGTCGTCGATTTTCTTGAGCTCGTCGAGCGCCGTGATGCCGTCCATGCCCGGCATCATCATGTCGACGATCGCGGCGTCGAATGGCATCGCCCGGGCCTGCTCGAGCCCGGCGACGCCAGTCTGGGCCAGCCGCACTTCGTAGCCTTCGCGAGTCAGAAGCGCCTCGAGTATCTCGCGCATGATCTCTTCGTCATCGATGACGAGGATCGTGCCCTTCCGGACCGCCGGGGCCTGGGGTTCCAACGCTGCAGCCCTACGCATCTTCAAGCCTGCCTGTTCGCTGCGCGTTGACCGTCAACCGCGCGCGCCGTTGCCAGCGGCAGGGCCAGCGTGAACCGCGTCCCCTGCCCGACATTGCTGTCGCATGTAATGGTTCCGCCGTGCTCCTGGACGATGCCGTATGTGATCGACAGCCCGAGCCCCGTTCCCTTGCCGATCTCCTTCGTGGTGAAGAACGGGTCGTAGATCCGCGAGAGGTAGTCGGCCGGGATGCCTGACCCGGTGTCCGCGATCTCGACGGTCGCTTCGTTGACGCCACCCCGCGTGACGATCGACAGCCAGCCGCCGCGGGGCATCGCATCGCGCGCGTTGAGGAACAGATTCAGGAAGACCTGCTGGAGCTTGTACTCGATCCCAAGGACGATGGGAGAGACCGCGGACATCTCCTTGCGAACCTGGATGCTGCCCGTGCGGAGCTGGTGTTCGAGCAGCGACAGCACGTCGTTGATGACCGCATTGACGTCCACCGGACCACTGTCGACCTGGGCCGGACGCGCAAGGTTGAGGAGACCGTTCACGATCTTGGCCGCGCGGAAGGTCTGGCGCTCGATCTTCTCGAGCACCTTCGTTCTCGGGTCGTCAGGCTCGGCGCCTTGCAACAGCATCTGCGTGTAGCTCGAGATACCGGTCAGGGGCGTGTTCACTTCGTGCGCCACGCCGGCTGCGAGCAGGCCCAGTGACGCCATCTTCTCCGAAATCTGCAGCTGCTCTTCGAGCTGGACCCGGGACGAGATGTCCTCGATCACCAGGATAGTGCCGGCGATCGCGCCGTCGGAGTCGCGCAACGGGGTGGTCGCGAGATTCGCCAGGACCCGGCGCGGCGGGTCGTGCCGGGTGACGAGCGGCACCCGATAGATCGTGGCGCCTTCGGGCGACTCGCGTCGCGCGGCCCGAAGCGTGTCGGAAAACCCGTCCTCGAAAATCTCGTCGATGCGGCGGTCGACCGAGTTCTCATGGCGCACGCCATACAGCTCCTCGAGCCGGCGGTTCCAGCGTACGACCCGGTCCTCGCGGTTCAACACCGCGAGACCGTCGTTGAGCGACTCCAGGATGTTCTCGCTGAACTCCCGCATGCGGTCGAGCTCTTCGGCCTTCATCCGCAACTGGCGGTAGAGACGGCCGTTTTCGAGAGCCGTGGCGGCCTGTGCGGCTACGGCGGCGAGCAGCGCCATGTCTTCGCTGCTCAGAGGTTCGCTGCTCGCCTTGCGCCCCAGCGCCATCACCGCGATGGTCCCGTCTTTCGAGACGCAGGGCACCAGGTAGTGGATCCCGACTTCGCGCCAGAATTCCAGTTCGCGGGCGTCGATACGACGCTGCGAGAGCGGGTCGTCCAGCGTCAGGGTGTGCCCCGCCACCATCCGCGCGCCCGCCTCGGACGATCGCAGGAGCGCCGGCGGTTCGGCGGCGAAACCGGCGTGCGCGATCGTGACGAATTCGCCGTCGCGCCCAGCCGCGATCGGCGCCAGCAGCAACGCCATGCGATCCACGACCAGCGTCTCGGTAATGCGATGGACCAGGCGTTCGCTCAGGCGGAAGAGATCTAGGTCGCTGTTCAGATCGCGCGCGAATCCGACGAGCGCCCTGCGGTAGTCATAGCGATCGCGGTAATAGACTCGGTCGAGGCCGGTTTGAATCGCATTCTTCACCGGCCGCGACAGCAGGACGACGACGGCCGTCGCCAGAAATGCAATCAGCGGATTGCGCGCATCATCACCGCGGCTCATCAGTCCGGCAAGGCGATAGAGCACGGCGTAGATCGCGACGATCGCCGTCGTCGCGGCCGCGTACACGAGCGCGCGCTTGATGATCACCTCGACGTCCATGAGGCGATAGCGGATGATCGCGGAGGCAAAGGCGAGAGGCACGAGGCCCAGCAGGATCGCGGTGAGCTCGAAGCCGGCCGCTGGCGTAAAGCCGAACGTATACGGCAGCGCGTAGCCGAAGACGAAGGGTGCCGCGCCGAGTGCCGTGCCCCATACGATCCAGCGGAGCTGGCGGCGGGCGGTGACCGAGCGCACGCGGCCCAACGCGCGGATCATCAGCGCCAATCCCGCGATCAGGCTCACCCCGAGGTAGAGGATCTCCCCTTTCTCGACCAGCGTGATGACGCCCGAGAGGAGCGTGCCCTGTCCGCGACTGCGCAGAATCACCGCGAGGCGCAGACCGCCGAGCAGCAACCCCGGCAGATAGATAAGCGGCAGCAGGGTGCGCCCGGCGTCGGTGCGCACCCAGCTGTCCGGCCGCTCCGGGAACATCAGCGCGAAGTGCAGGAAGAGGGGGGGCAGCAGCAGCATCGCGACCACGTCGCCCCAGTAGAACGCCTGGTCGAGCGCATCGAGCCGCCCGGCAAACGACAACGACATCACGCCGAAAAAAGCGACCGTCAACCAGAAGAAATGCAGCGTCGCCTGGTTCTCGGGCCGGCGAAGCCGCACGCCCGCGCCGATGAGCAACGAGAAGATGCCAACCACGGCAAGCAGGTAGTAGTGGGTCAGGGATCCGCTCGCCACCGGCTCCAGCGCGACCTGGATCAAGGGCCTCTCCCCCTCACGAATCATCGTGTATGTGAGACGGGCAGAGCCTTGCGCGGCATGAAGCGCATCCCAGACGTTCTCGACGGCCTGCACCTCGCTGCCGTCGATCGCAAAGAGCACGTCTCCGGGCCGGACTCCGGCGCGCGCCGCCGGTGACCCGGCCGCGATCTCCCCGGCGACGACTTCGCCGGCGGACCACGTCCATAGGACGCCGTCCTCCATCTCGGACCACGTCCATCGCAAGTGAAGGTTCGCCGCGGCGAGACAAAGCAACGCGACGACGACCGCCATATGCGCGGTGACGCGAAGCCACTCTCGACGACGTGCGTCGATGCCCGGACGGAGTTCTGCGGAAGTCAGCAAAGCCTGCCGCTGCTGACTCAGCAAACGCCGTTCCCCGAAAGTGGCTGGCCGATTCGGCATAAACCCTTACGTTGCAACGATTTTACGCCATCGCCCGTTGGCATGACACCCGATTCTCCAATCGGACGAAGGGCTACTCCAACATTCTGGATAGTGCTGACAGTGAGCTGGCGGGACGAGAAGACGAAGGTCAGCCTTCGCACAGGCAGTCACGTGGTAAGGGTCCAAACAAGCCGGGATCCGGAAGACGGGGACGGGCGACCGAGTGGAGTCGGGGAGACGCCGTACTGGTGCGACGCAGGACGCCGCGCGGTTTCAGGATCGGCCGCTAAAACCTGACCAGGAAGCCGCCGATTACGCGTTTCGGCGGACGCACTACCAGAAGCTCGTCATAGACCGAAGCCGGGTCGTTGGCGTCGCGGAACAGGTTGCGCAGACCGACCAGGACTTCCCACTTCGTGCCGGCGACGCCGAAGGGAAGGGCCTGGTTGACCTGCACGTCGAAGCGCGCGTCCATCCCCGGGCGGGAGAGGTCGCTCGAGCGGGTGAATGCGTTATTCACGCGGTAGAGCAGGTAGAAGCGCGTGGCCGTTTCGGGGATGTCGGTCTGCACCGTAGTCGTGAGATCGTGAATTTCCTCGGACTCGGAACGGACCAGAGCCGGGGCCATGGCACTGAGCGCGGCGTTGGGATTCGACCATTGAGCGCGCGCGACGCTGTAATCGAGCGCGGCACGGATACGGAGCGATGGCGGCGTGCTGAGGCGGAAAGCCCAGCCCGATGCGTCGAACGAGCCGGCACTCCCGACATAGTAATGCCCTAGTGATTCAGGGCTGCCGACCGGGGCGACCCGGAACATTGTCACGAGCTGATCGTCGACCTTCTGCTGGAATCGGCGGATTCCGAGCACGTAGGCGTCGTCGAACTGGTGCTCGATTGCGAATTCGAGTCCGCGGGCGCGTTCGACGCGCATGTCCGCGGTATCGAATGGCGCGAACGTCCGTTCCGGCGGCAGCGCCGGTCCGGTGATGGCGCGGGGGAGGAATTCCTCGGCGCCCGGCACGACCATCCGCTGCGTCACGAGCGCAGCCATCCGTGTGCCCTTGACGGGCTCGATCGTGAATCCAAAACGGGGGCTGACGAGGCCGCGGTCGTTCTGGATATAACCGTAACGCGCGTAGCGGGTTCCATAATCGAGCTCGAACCAGGGGGTCACACGCCAGCGATCGAAGGCAAAGACTTCGGCGGCATTGCGGCTTCCGTCGCGAAGCGCCGCCAGCGCGATGGGATTGCCGCCTTGATATTCCTGCGTGCTGTATGACAGGCCGATGTTGTAGGCGTGTGACCGCCCCACCTTCGATACCAACGATCCGGCAACGATCCAGGATGCGAGATCCCCTTCGCTCATCGCGGCCCTCACGGTCCATTCCCCCGCGGGAGTCGGGGCGCCGAGAGCCAGATACGCGACGCCGCGGGGCAGACCATCGCCCGAGAACAACGAGCCCTGCCCGACTGCGCTGGTCGTGAGCAGGTTGACCTCGCCGTTGAGCGGAAGGTCGGCGAAGAGTGACGTCGCGAAGCCGGCGAAGTTGGCAGCGCCTCCCATGGCGCGCCCGAAGATGGACTCGTCGGTCAGGTCGACGTCGTTCTCGGCGAGAACGATCGCATTCGACTGGTCTTTGAGGATGCTGCGCTTGATGTGCCGCAGCCGCCAGGCCGTTTCCGAATGCGGATGCCCGTCCTTGGTCTCGTCTTTCGAGGCGTCGGCTGGCGGTTCCGCGGCCGGCAAACTGAAACCCGCTGCGATGATCGGACGGCTGGGCAAGGGCGTTTCCGTCGTGCCCGAGGTACCCGTCGCATTTTCGAGACGACGCATTTCGAGCTGCGGCGCGGTGGCCACCGCGGCGCCAACGCGTACCATCTCGCGTTTCGACGCGGCAAAACCGGCGCGATGCGCCCGTACGACGTACTCGCCAGCAGGTAACGTCTCGGTGACGAAGCGTCCCGCCTTGTCGGTAAACGCCAGCGCCATCGTCGCGCCAATCGCGGTCACGCGCGCACCTGCGATCGGACCCCCGCGTTCATCGCTGACGACGCCGGTGATGGTGCCGGCGGACAGCCGGGCGACCTGGGTGACAGAAGAGTCAGACGGGCGAGTGGAGTTTTTGCGGGGAGGTGATTGAGCCTGAACGGACCACGGGAGCAGCGCAACCCCTGCACTCAAAATCACCGCCGTCGAAAGCACCCGGCTCAGGCGTGCCATGACTTTCTCCATTCAGGTTCGATCAGGGCCAGCACCCTTCGAGCAGGTGGCGCGACCCGGATCTCGCAGATTACGAACCAGTCACCGTGAATACGACGTCCCGCGTGACCGTCTGGCGCGACAGCAGATCCGTCACCGTGATCCCAAGCCGATAGTCGCCGGGGTCGAACCCAGCGAGCAGGATCCCCTGCCCCGCGAGAACGGGCGTACCCGCCGCCGGGTCGAACTGCGCCCCCATCATCGACGGGTTGAACCTCTGCGGGTTGGTACGAGTCACGTACCGTTCACCGGCACGGGCGGGCGGGTGATCGAGCGCGGGCCCGGGGGTCGCCTGCCCCCCCGGGTCTTTTCTATATAGATGGTAATCCACTTGTGCGTCGTAATGTTTATCAGGGCCCACCGACAGGTTATAGATCAGAAATGCCACGATCAGCTCCTGATCGCGGCCGAACGACCGTTCCCGTGTGACGAGGATCCGGTTCGATCCCACCGCGTAGGGATCCTCATCCAGCTCGTCCGCGGGGACAGGCGCGCTCAAGGGTTGGACGCGACTGGCGAGCATAACGGTGCTCGTCGCCAGGTCGTCGGTCCAGAAATCAGGCACATCGAGGTCGCGAACCAGAACGCCCGCTTTCCGGCTGGTCTCCGCCTCGCCCAAGCGGTCCTCAGGCGATTCCCGCAAAGCCACCACGACGCGATAGCGGCCCGTCGGGACCGCGAAACCGCGAGTGACGCTGACCGTTTCGCCCGGCGCCGCTTCCAGCTGCACGGGGAAGATCGTTTCGTAGGCGAACGGTCTGGAGGGTTTGGCGCGCCCGAATGCACGGGTTTCGACCCGGATGTAGAGCAGGGCCCGCTGCGATGACAGGGTTGGAGCGGTAAACGAGACAGTAAAGGGGACAAAGGTGCCGGGCCGGGCCTTGAGAAAATCATTCCTCCACTCGAGGACGAAATCCGCCGACCCCGCGCGCCCGGCCAGTGCCTCGTCTGCCATCCGCGCCAGGGCGTCACCTTCGCGCCGCATCGATTCGTCGATGCGGTCCTGCAAGCGCCGGCCGCCCTGGGCCCCAGCGCCTGTCGAGAGGCCACCGTAGCCGCACAGCACCGCAAACAGCGCGATCCATATCCCGTTCATCGGCTGGACTGCGGTGATCATAGGTCACGGTCCTTACCCGGTCAAAAACAGCGGCTTCGGGCGCGAGTCATTTGACCTCCCTCAGAACGGCCGCTGGCGTACGTAGAGGACCGCGGGCCGAAGCCGCGAGTGCAGCAGATCAAGGCGGGGTGGTATCATCGCGCTCCTATGGCCCGCGTGCCGAAACTGCTCGATGTGAGTGTTCCGTTGAAGCAGGGCCTCCCGACGTTCCCCAACAACCCGTCCTTCGAGCTCCAGCCGCTGAAGCGGATGGCGGAGGGCGCCTCCTCCAACGTCTCGCGGCTGGTCATGGGAACGCATACGGGCACGCACGTCGATGCGCCCAGGCACTTCATCGACGGAGGCGCGGGCGTCGACGGCCTCGCCCTCAACCTGCTGATCGGGCG
>JACDBQ010000462.1 GCA_013694845.1 Acidobacteriota bacterium | reverse complement strand
CACTGCTCCGGTCAACCCGATCAGCATTGCCGCGAACGTCAATAGGCGCACCGCTGAACCTCCTCGATCTGAAGGCGCAACTCCTGTGCCACGAGCTGGAATCTGAAGCCACCGCTTAACACGGCATAACCGGCCTTGGCAAACTGCCTCCAGGCAATGCCTCCGGGAAGATGGCCGCCTGATGCCAGCTATCTGCCCGTGACTAGGTCGACCGCGTTAGCCGTGTTGAACCGCGTTGAACCGTAACCCAAATCCCCTTGAACCGTGTTGAACCGCGGCAAATCAAAGCTGTGACAGCGCTGGCGCCGTCAAATGTCTCTGCCGTGGCAACGAGGTGTCGTTAATATCTGTAAATTACATGTAATCTTTTTACAGGGTTATCCCGTCAAACAGAGGACGCCCATGTCAATCGATCCACGCGAGCTCCTGCCGCTGCCGCCGCACGATTTTCAGGTCCTGCTCGCCCTGCTGGAGGCGCCCCGCCATGCCTACGGTCTGACCCGGGCGGTGGACGAGGACAACGGCGATGTGCGGCTGGAGATCGGATCGCTGTACCGGATCCTGTCGCGGTTGACCGAAGAGGGACTCATCGAGGACGTCGCACCGGCGACCGCGGCCGCGTCCGCGGGTCACGAGTCACGGCGCCGCTATTACCGGATCACGCCGCTCGGCCGGAAGGTCGCCGAAAGCGAAGCGACCCGTCTGACGACCGTCTTGCGGCTTGCCCGGCGCCGCAACCTGCTGCCGAAGGGCTCGCGGTGACGGCACGCTGCGCTGCGCTCTTTTTTCGAGTGCTCCTGCGGGCGTACCCACGGGGCTTTCGCGAGACGTACGGCGACGACATGGGGGCGCTCTTCGACCAGCGCTATGCCGAGGCTCAGGGCGGCCGCAGGGCCGCGTTCGTATTACGCACGTCGATCAATATCGCGGCGACCGCCATCGCGGAACGTTACCGCCGCACGTCCGCGCACGCGCGGCGGACTCCACGGAAGAAGGGACGATCCATGTCAGGACTGCTCAACGATCTGACCTACGCATGCCGGCTGCTGCGGCGTCAGCCCGGTTTCGCCATCTTCGTCGTACTGACGCTGGCCGTCGGGATCGGCGCCAACACGGCGGTCTTCAGCATCGTCAATGGTGTCTTGTTGCGGCCGCTGCCGTACGGCGAGTCTGAGCGCCTCGTCCGGGTATGGGGTCGGTTCGATCCGGAAAGCGGGTTCGACTTCCCGGAGTTCTCGCTCTCGGCGCCCGAGTATCTCGACTACCAGCAACACACGACGGGGCTGGAGGCTGTGGCGGCGTTCTCCCCGAACTCTGTCACCGTCGGCGGGCCCGGGGCGGATCCGGAGCGCGTGCACGGCGCAGCCGTGTCGGCGAACTTGTTCGCGGTGCTGCGCGTGTCACCGGCCATCGGACGCACGTTTTCGCAGGACGAGATGAAGCCGGGGGGCGCGCCAGTAACCGTGCTGTCGCACGGCTACTGGCAGTCTCGCTTCGGCGGTGATCCGACGATTCTCGGCCGCAGCGTTCCCCTCAACGGCCTCGGGACAACGGTCATCGGCGTGATGCCGGACGAATTCATGTATCCACGACCGACGACGCGGGTCTGGCTCCCGTTGAGGATCGACCCGGCGAACCCCGGCGGTCGATCCAGTCATAGCATTCATGCCATCGGCCGCCTCGCGCCAGGCGTCGATATCGTCGCGGCACGCGCAGAGTTGCAGACGCTGATGGCGGACTGGAAAGCCAGGTTCCCGACCGTGCACACCGGGCATTACCTGTTCATCCGGCCCATGCTGGAGGATGTCGCCGGGACCATCCGTCCGGCTCTGCTCCTGCTGCTGGCGGCAACCGGGTTCGTCCTGCTCATCGTCTGCGCGAACGTGGCGAGCATTGTGCTCGCACGAGGAGAAGCGCGGACGAGAGAGATGGCCATTCGCGGCGCCCTTGGGGCCGAGCGCAGACGACTGATCCGCTTGTCCCTGGTGGAGAGCGGCATTCTCGCGCTGGCCGGGGGAACGCTCGGTCTCGCCCTGGCGCAGGCAGGGGTGAAGGCGCTCATCGCCATCGATCCGGCGAGCATCCCGAGGGCGACCGAGCTGGGGCTGGATTACGGCATGGTGCTGTTCGCGGCCGCGGCCTCGATCGCGTCCGTCGGTCTGTTCGGACTGCTGCCCGCGATTCGCGGCGCACGCCCCGATTTACAGACCACGCTCCGCCAGGCATCTCTGTCGACGACCGGCGGCCCCGGCCGACAGTACTTCCGCCAGGGCCTGGTCGCGATGGAAGTCGCATTGAGCGTCCTCCTGGTGCTCGGCGCCGGGCTGATGTTGCGCAGCTTCACGCGCCTCCTGTCAGTCGAGCCCGGCTTCCGGCCCGAGGGGCTCGTTTCCGCCACGATCTCGTTGCCCCAGCGCACGTATCCGGAGGCCGAGCGAGTCGAGACCTTCTATGCCGCATTGGTTGCCCGGTTGGCGGGTACGCCCGGGATCGTGTCCGTGTCGGCCGGCACGTCCGTCCCATTGTGGAGCGACCAGGGCGTGTGGGATTTCGAAATCGAGGGCCGGCCCCGGCCTGCCGCCGGCCAGACGGCGTGGAACGCGAGTGCGGTCATCGTTCGCCCGGGGTACTTCGAGACGCTTGGCGTGCCGGTGGTTCGAGGCCGGTTCTTCGGGCCGCAGGACGACGCTCGAAGCCAGCCGGCCGTCATCATCAATGAGGTCATGGCGCGGAAGTTTTTCGCTGACGCGGACCCGGTCGGGCGGCGCGTGCGCATCGTCGGCGCGACTTCGCCCGATGCGTGGATGACGGTCGTGGGGATCAGCGGGGATGTCCGCGCCGAATCGCTCGAGACCGAGCCGGCTCCCGCGTACCACTTCCTGCAGTCGCAGCTGCCGCGCACGAACGGCGGACCCGCACGGAC
>JACDBQ010000446.1 GCA_013694845.1 Acidobacteriota bacterium | reverse complement strand
CGCGGGCGCTCACCCTGACCATTGAAATGGCCGAGGGCGGGCCGAAGGCCCGACCTGCGACGGAAACTACCTGGCCGCGGGTGGCGGGGAGAAGACGGCGCTGCCGGCCAGCATCCAGCGGCCACCTCTTCGAATCAGGGTGTTCATATAGCTGCCGCTCGTGGGCGCGCCAGCCGGAGGGGTGCCGCCACTGATCTGATACTTCCCTTCCGCGACATACCACATCGTCTGTCACCCGCTTGGACTGACCCGCCGTAATAGTCAGGCGGGTGCCCTTCCACACGCCTCCGAGCGCTTCCGTCATCCCCTGCTGGATGGCGGCGCGGCCGTTGGCCGCGGTGCCATCCCCATTGAGTCGAAGCGCGTCTTCGGTATGCAGCGCGGCGATCGCTGCTGCATCCCCCTTGTTCCAGGCGGCCGAAAAGTCATCCGCGACCTTCTTGAAGTCGGCCTCCGGATTGGCCTGCCCCTGCGTGTGCGCGACGGCGACAATCACGGTGAGCGCGGTGGCGAGCGCAATTCGGCCTGCGGCCCGAGAGATCCTGCTGTTCATCCTGTCCTCCTCGAAAAATGGCGAGCGCTGAGACTACACCTAAAAGCTTTCAGCTCTCAGCTTCCGGCTCCCAGCTTCCGCATCCCGCACCCCGCATCCCGCATCCCGCATCCCGTAGAATACGCACTCCATGCGGGGCCCCGACGTCCTTGGTCTCGACAACGCGCCGCGCTACGCGTACGCGGTGGCCGGCGTGCTCCTGCTGACGGTGACCTACAGCGTCGTGCAGATCGGTCTCGTGCGGCCCGACTTGCCGGTGCAGGCGCGCACGCCGACCGGCATGATCCTGCAGCTGGTGGTTTTTACCGGCGCCGCGATCGTGCTCTTTCTCCTGCGCAGCAGCGACGCGACCGCCGCGCTGTCCGTGCTCGCGCTGGCGCTCAGTGGGCTGGCCAACTCCGGGCCTGCTCGCGGCGTCGATTGGAACGTGCCGTTCGGCGCGTTCGTCACCGGGATCTCGTGGGCGGCCGGCCCGGTGGCGTTCCCCATCATCGCGCTGGCGATTCTGTACTTTCCCTCGAAGTCGGGTCTCCTGGACCGCTACCCGGTGCTGCACACGGTGCCCTGGATCGCAGCCGCGCCGATGCTCGTCCTGGGGTTCGGCAAGACCCTTCACCTCTGGGGTGTGGACGCCCTCGGCTGGCTGACTGCGTGGGACCGCGACCATCCGGGCCTCTACTACACGTCCTTCTCCGTTGCGCTTGCGATCAACATCGTCGTCATTGCCGAAGGGGTCTACCGCTACCGCTTCAACCACGACGCGAACGAGCGCCGGCGGATCCGGATGGCGGTCTACACCGCGGTGCCGGGCGTACTCGCGTACGCGATCAAGGACGGGGCGCCGATCGCGGCGCAACTCCTGTCCTCGAACCTGCCGCCATTGTCGCGATCGTTCAACGGACTGCTGCACGCCCTGATCCTGCTGCCGGCCTTCGGCCTGGTCTATGCCGTCGGCGTTCAGCGAGTGCTTGGCCCGCGGGTCGTGCTCCGTCGAAGCCTGCAGTACGCGTTCGCGACGCGTTCGATGACGGTACTCGCGCTGCTGCCGGCGATTCCCGTCGTGCTGATGCTTGTCGGGGACCGGGCGATGACCCTCGGCGACATCGCAGCCAACAAGGGCATCGTCTACCTCGGCTTGTTCGGCGTGACGGCCGTCGCGTTCATGTATCGCGAGCGCGCGCGAGTCTGGCTCGACCAGAGGTTCTTTCGCGAGGAGTACGACGCGAGGAAGATCCTCATGTCGCTTGCCAGCCGGGTGCGCTTCGAGACCGACCCGGCAGATCTCGCGGTGCTCATCGTGAAACAGCTGGACGAGGCTCTTCACCCCGAAATGGCTGGATTCATCGTCGAGGGCGTCGAGCCGGGCCGCCTGTCGCCCGTGGCCACGTTGCGTCGCGACGTGGAGCCGCTCGCATCCGAGGGGGCTCTGGTATCGATGCTGCGGTGGTCGGAGGAGCCGCTCGAGATCTTCCTGGACGATCCGAGATCGTCGGTGAAACGCCTGCCGCTCGAAGAACAGGAGTGGCTCGAGCGGTCCGGCGCCTCCCTGCTCGTGCCGGTCCTTGGCGACCAGAAGGCCCTGGTGGGCGTGATCCTGTTAGGCGAGAAGCGCTCCGAAGAGGCCTACACCGACGAGGATCGACAATTGCTCGCGAGCATCGCATCGCAGGTCGGCCTGGGCTTCGACGTGGCGCGGCTCCGCCGCCGGGTCGACTCTGCGAAGGCTAACAGTGCCGTGACCCGGGCGATCGGCGCGGCCGTCAAGCCGATGGCCGAGTGTCCGAAGTGCGGACGCTGCGAAGAGGGCGGCACGGTGCACTGCCCGAACGACGGCGCGGTCATGCAGCTCGTTCCCGCCGTCCCGAGGATCATAGACAACAAATACCGCGTCGAACAACTGCTCGGGCGGGGGGGCATGGGAGCCGTGTATCGCGCGCGGGACGTCAGGCTGGATCGCCTGGTCGCGTTGAAAGTGGTCCGCGCGGATCTGCTGGGTGACACCGAGGCCCGGCAGCGCTTCCGGCGCGAAGCCCAGATCGTCGCCGGCTTGCAGCATCCGTCCATCGTGTCCGTCTTTGATTACGGGACCTTTCCGGATGGCGGCGCCTTCCTGGTGATGGAGCTCGTGCGCGGGGAGGACCTCCGCCGCGTGCTCCTGCGCGAAGGCTGGCTGGAGCCCGAGCGCGCGCTGAGGATCCTCATGGCCGTCTGCGGAGCCATCGAGGCTGCCCACCGTGAGGGTGTGCTGCACCGCGACCTCAAACCGGAGAACATCCTGCTGCCGGGCGGCGCGATCGATGCGAAAGTACTCGATTTCGGAGTAGCGAAGGTCGTTCGCGACGACCGGACGGAACACGAGACGGTGGCAGCCGACGCGCCGACGCTGGTCACGGCCGCCGGCATGATCGTCGGGACACCCGCCTATATGGCGCCCGAACAGCTGCACGGCGTGGCGCCGGACGCCCGATGTGACATCTTCAGCCTCGGGGTCGTGGCGTTCGAGATGCTGACGGGCGAACTGCCGTTTGGCCGCGGCTCGCTGGCGGAGATCGTCCTGGCGCACGCGCGCGGCGTGCCGGTGTTTCCCCCTCTGCGGCCGCTTCCCCGGGGGATCGAGCACGCCATTCGCGCGGCGCTCGACACCGATCCAGACAAGCGCCCGCCAACCGTGCAGGCGTTTGGTCAGTTGCTGACGTCGTAGGCAGGCCTGATGGCCTGCGCTACACGCGTCGGAGGCAGACCTTGCAAGGCCTGCGGTACAGCGTTGGGAGGCAGGCTTGGCCTGAGCACAGCGTGGAAGCGCTGCTGCGCCCGCTCCGCCTGCGCTACAGCGCGGCGAGACGCTTGTCGATTTCCGCGATCGCCAGCGTGATCTGCTGCTGGCGAACGGGATGTGGGGAGGCCTCGCCCTGTCGTTCGAGGTTGAGACGGGCGAGCTTCAGTGACTCGACCTGCCGCGCCTTCTCGGGGTCGATCCGCGGTACACCATTGGAGCGCCGGCGCCGCTCCGCTTCGAGTTCTTCCATGCGCTCCTGAATGCGCGCATCTGCGTCGACGAGTCCTTCTCCTGCGTCACCCATAATAAGAAATGCTGAATGCTGAATGCTGAAGCTGAAGTCATTACGGAGGGCCACGGCGCCCAGGTTAGAGGCTGACTGTCCATTCTGCACCGACTGCTGCCGAACGGCAACGGGCAAACGCTAAAATCAGAGAGTGCCAACGCGTATCGGGCCTCTCGAGCTGTTCCATCCCGCGGTGGCCGAGTGGTTCCGTGCATCCTTCGAAGCCCCTACTCCCCCCCAGAACAAGGGCTGGCCGGCGATCGGACAGGGAGAATCCACTCTGATTCTGGCCCCTACCGGCAGCGGCAAGACGCTGACGGCCTTTCTCTGGTGCATCAACCGCCTGATGTTCGAACCGCCGCCGGACGCGAAGCGCCGCTGCCGGGTCATCTATATCTCGCCGTTGAAGGCGCTCGCCGTCGACGTCGAACGCAACCTTCGGGCGCCGCTGGCCGGCATTGCCAATCGGGCGGTGGCGCGCGGCGATGCCTTTTACCCGCCGTCGATCTCGGTGCGCACGGGCGACACACCGGCGGCCGAACGCGCGCGGTTCATGCGCGAGCCCGCCGACATCCTGATCACGACACCGGAGTCGCTCTACCTGCTGCTGACCTCGAACGCGCGCGACGCGCTCCGGTCCGTCGATACCGTCATCGTCGACGAGATCCACGCGCTGGTTCCCACCAAGCGCGGCGCGCACCTGGCGCTGTCGCTGGAGCGGCTCGAAGCAATCAGGGGAACTGACCGGGCCGTGCAGAGGATCGGTCTTTCGGCCACGCAGCGACCGCTCGACGAGGTGGCCCGGTTTCTCGGAGGCACTCAGCACGCACGCAGACGGCCGCGGCCCGCCCGAGCGGCTGAAGCGAAGCGGCGCGGAGCAGCGCCCGCGAGCACTGAAAAGAGCGAGCAACGACTGCACGACGAGTTCGTCGAAACCACGGCCGGGGCGGCGCCCGATTACCGGCCGGTCACCATCGTCGACACCTCCGCCAGGAAGAAGCTGGACCTGACGATTGAAGTTCCGGTCGAAGACATGGCGCGTCTCGGTCAGATCGAGGAGATTCCGAGTGGCCCGGCGTCGCAGGGGCCGGCGCGTCAATCGATCTGGACGGCGATTCATCCGCGATTGCTCGAGCTGATCCGGGCACATCGGTCGACCCTGGTCTTCGTCAACAGCAGGCGCATCGCTGAACGCCTCGCGGCCGCCTTGAATGAGCTGGCCGGCGAGGTGCTGGTCCGTTCCCATCACGGTTCGCTCGCCCGGCCCCAGCGGATCGAAGTCGAGGACCGACTCAAGGCCGGACAGATACGCGGCCTGGTCGCCACCTCCTCGCTGGAGCTCGGAATCGACATGGGTGCGATCGATCTCGTCGTCCAGATCGAGGCGCCGCCGTCGGTGGCGAGTGGGATACAGCGCATCGGGCGCGCCGGCCATACGATCGGCGCGGCCAGCCACGGCGTGATCGTGCCCAAGTTCCGCGGTGATCTCGTCGCCTGCGCGGCCGTCACCCGCGCCATGCACGAAGCGCGCATCGAATCGAGCCGGTATCCGCGCAACCCGCTCGATGTGCTCGCGCAACAGATCGTCGCGATGGTGGCAATGGACGACTGGACGGTCGAACAGCTCTACGCGACGCTTCGCTCCGCCGCACCATTCGCCGACCTCAGTCAGTCGGTGTTCGAAGGCGTCCTCGACATGCTGTCGGGACGATACCCTTCGGATGACTTCGCCGATCTTCGTCCGCGCGTCACGTGGGACCGCCTCAAGGGTACGCTCACCGCACGCGAAGGGGCGAAACGCATTGCGGTCATCAACGGCGGCACCATTCCCGATCGGGGCCTCTATGGGGTCTTCCTCATCGGCCAGCAGGGACCCGGCGCGCGGGTGGGCGAGCTGGACGAAGAAATGGTGTTCGAAAGCCGTGTCGGCGAGACATTTCTGCTCGGCGCGTCGAGCTGGCGCATCGAGCAGATCACGCATGACCGGGTCATCGTTTCACCGGCGCCCGGCGAGCCGGGCAAGATGCCGTTCTGGAAGGCAGATGCCGCGGGTCGTCCGCTGGAGCTCGGGCGGCAGATCGGAGAGCTCGTTCGCACGTTGCGCGCCCTTCCACCCGGGGCGGCCGTCGAGCGGCTCGTGCGCTACCACGATCTTGATCAGCGGGCAGCCGAGAACCTGCTGCGATATCTGGACGACCAGGCCGCGGCCGCCGGCGTCGTGCCGGATGACCGAACGATATTGATCGAGCGATGCCGCGACGAGCTCGGCGACTGGCGCATCTGCGTGCTCACGCCGTTCGGCGGACGCATTCACGCGCCGTGGGCGATGGCGGCGGTGGAACGCGCACGCGCGCAGACCGGTCTCGACGTCGAGACGATGTGGACCGACGATGGTTTCGTGGTGCGGTTCCCGGAGACCGAGAACCCCCCGGACCCGGCGCTGATGGTGCCGACGGCCGAGGAAGTCGAGGCGCTCGTCGTCCGGCAACTCGGTGGCACGGCCCTCTTTGCGGCGAAGTTCCGTGAAGCGGCCGCGCGCGCACTGCTCCTCCCTAAGCGTCGGCCTGGAGGCCGAAGCCCCCTGTGGCAGCAGCGAAAGCGCGCGGCCGATCTCCTGGCGGTGGCCTCGCGGTATGGATCCTTCCCCATGCTGCTCGAGGCGTACCGGGAATGCCTGCGGGACGTATTCGACATCCCATCACTGGTCGACACGCTGCGGCGCATCGAGACGCGCCAGCTCAAGATCGTGACAGTGGATTCGACGATCCCCTCGCCCTTCGCCTCGGCCCTGCTCTTCACCTATGTCGCCAATTACCTGTATAACGGCGATGCACCGCTCGCCGAGCGACGCGCGCAGGCCCTGGCGATCGACCAGGCGCAGTTGCGCGAGCTGCTGGGCGACGCCGAACTGAGAGAACTGCTCGACGCGGACGCGATGGCCGAAGTCGAAGCGCAGGCACAGCAACTCGCCGACGGGTACCAGGCGAAATCCGTGGACGGCGTGCACGACCTGCTGCTCCGTTTAGGGGATCTCACCCTCGAGGAAGTTGCCCTCCGATCCCGAGTCGACGCTCGGGCCGCGCTCGACGCGCTGCTCGACGCCCGGCGCGCGATCGTGGTCAACATCCGCGGAGAGTCCCGGGCGCTGCCGGTCGAGTATGCCGGCCGGTACCGCGACGCGCTCGGTGTGCCGCTGCCCCACGGGCTGCCGGAGTCGCTGCTCCAACCGGCCCCTAACGCTCCGCTGGATCTCGCGCGGCGGTATGCGCGCACCCACGGCCCCTTTACGACCGAGGAGCTCGCCGGCCGCTACGGGCTCGGACGCGCCCCGGCGCAGGCGCTCCTCAAACAGTTGTCGTCGAGCGGCCGATTGCTCGAGGGCGAATTCCGGCCGGGTGGATCAGGGCGGGAGTGGTGCGATCCGGACATCCTTCAATCGGTCCGCCGCCGATCGCTGGCCAAGCTGCGACGCCAGGTGGAGCCCGTCGAACCCGCGGTCTTCGTCAGGTTGCTCACCTCGTGGCAGGGTCTCATCCGGAGGCGGTCCGGACTCGATGCGTTGCTGGACGCGATCGAGCATCTGCAGGGAGCGCCGATGGCGGCCTCGGTGTTCGAATCCGAGATTCTCGCGGCCCGCGTGGACGGCTACTCCCGAGCGGATCTCGATGCGCTCTGCGCCGCCGGCGAAGTCGTCTGGTGCGGGATCGAGCCCGTCGGCGATCGTGACGGCCGGCTTGCGCTCTACCTGACAGACCACCTTCCCCGCCTTCGCGTGCTCCCGAAAGCCGCCGAGGTCACCGGCCGCGAGCGCGCCATCCTCGACCACCTCGAGCGCGAAGGCGCATCTTTTTTCGCGGCACTGCACCAGGCGGCGGGAGGCGGCTATCCCGGCGAGACGGTGGACGCGCTCTGGAATCTGGTCTGGACCGGCCTGCTGACGAACGACACTTTCCACTCGGTGCGGGCGTTCGTTCGCCCTCCGGAACGCCGGCAGCGCAAGCCGGCGGCTCGCAGCTTTCGCACCCGGCGCGTTTCGCCGCCTTCGGCGGAAGGCCGCTGGTCGCTCGTCGCCCAACGAATCGGCACCCCCGTTTCGCCAACCGAATGGTCGACCGCCGTGGCGCAGCAGTTGCTCGCGAGGTATGGCGTGCTGACCCGCGAGGTCGCGGGTGCCGAGGGCATCTACGGCGGCTTCAGCGCCGTGTACGACGTGCTCAAGGCGCTGGAAGACGCCGGACGAATCCGCCGCGGCTACTTCGTCTCTGGTGTGGGCGCCACGCAGTTCGCGCTGCCCGCGGCCCTCGAACTGATGCGCTCGCTGCGCGAGATACCTGAGGAACCTGAGCTCGTGATGCTCTCCGCAACCGATCCCGCGAACCCATTCGGAACCATGCTCAAGTGGCCCGATCTGGCCCTGGAGGTCGGCCGGGGCGCGACCCGCACAGTCGGCGCGCAAGTAATCCTCGTCAACGGCACGCTCGCCGCCTATCTGTCGCGGGGTGCCAGACAGTTGCTCGTCTACCTGCCCGAAGACGAGCCGCTACGCTCCGCGATCGGGCGGCCCCTCGCCGCCCAACTGGCGACGCACGCGCGAACCGGCGGGCTGATGATCGCCGAAATCAACGGCTTCCCGACTGCGGATCATGCGTTGGCTCCGTACCTGATCGAAGCCGGCTTCAACCCATCGGCGATGGGCTTCATGATGCGCCGGGACCTCGTGTCGACACGATCCAGGCTTCAGCAACCGAGGCCGGTGGCGGAAACGGAGGCGGATGCCTGAAGGGGACACGATCTTTCGCGCCGCCCGAACCCTGAATCGCGCGCTGTCGGGCAGGATCGTAACCGCGTTCGATTCCGTGTTCCCGAAGCTCACGCGTGTGCATGACGACACACCCATCACCGGACGGACGGTCGAATCCGTTACCGCGAACGGAAAGCATGTGCTGATGGCATTCTCGGGCAATCTCGTACTGCGCACGCACATGCGCATGAATGGCAGCTGGCACATCTACCGCCCGGCCGAGCGATGGCAGCGCCCCGGTCGCGACATGCGTATCGTCCTGGCGACCGCGGAGTACGTCGCGGTGGGCTTCAGCATCCCGGTGGCCGAATGGATCAAGGCCAGCGCCGTCGAACGTCACGACGAGTTGAGACGGCTTGGCCCGGATCTGCTGGCCGAGAGTTTCGACGCGCTCGAAGCCGCTGCGCGTCTTCGGGCCCGGCCCGACGTCGAGATCGCGGACGTATTGTTGAACCAGCGGGTCATGGCAGGCATCGGTAACGTCTACAAATCCGAAGTTCTCTTTGCGTGCCGCGTGAGCCCTTTTGCCCTCGTCAGGACGTTGACCGATCAACAGCTCGACTGCCTGATCTCCACCGCCAGGAAATTCCTCCGCGCGAACGTCACCGAGGGCCTCGCGGCGATGACGATCTACATGGGCTTCCGGCGAACGACGAGGCGTGACCACCCGGGCGAGCGGCTGTGGGTCTATGGCCGCGTCGGCGAGCCGTGCCGCCGGTGCGGGACGCCGGTCGAGATCGGCAAGCAGGGACGCGACGCGCGGCTCACATACTGGTGCCCCGCATGTCAGCCTTGATCTGGGCGGCGCTGGTGCTCGGTGCCGGCGCGGCAGCCGCGGCACTCTGGGGCTACTACCGCGAGCTCCCGGGGTGGCTCACGGGTCCGGAGGTCTGCCAGCTCGAAGCGGGCGGCTGCGCCGTGCTCTTCCGGACGCCGCGTGCAGCCTTGCTGGGCGTCCCCAACGCGTCCCTGGGGCTGGTGCTCTACGCGACGCTCGCCTCAGGGCTGCTTCTCCACTGGCCGGCGGCGCTGATGTTTGCGATGACCCTGCCCGCCGTCGGGATGAGTGCCTTCCTGGGCTGGAGCCTGTGGAGCCGCGGCCTGCAGTGCCGCATCTGCTGGACCGGGCACCTGGCCAATGCCGCGCTCATGATGCTGCTCGCCGCGCGCGCGTTTTAATGCTTTTTTTTCACGACCAACCGGCTCACACCGTCGGAGCCCACGACCTGCTCGAGAACGACGCGGCGTGCTGCGGCATCGACAGTGAGCGTGGTCGACGCCTCCAGGGTGCTCCCCACGAACCCGCCGTATGCCGGAGACGGCGTATGCATCGGACACAGCTCCGCCGAAATCGTCCCGACGGCGAACAGTTCGTCGTAGACCGACGGTTCGGAGGGCGGCAGTCCGGCAGCCGGCGCCACGTATCCGACCGCGGCGACTCCTGTCGCAGGGACCGGGAGGGCCACTGGGACGTAGTGGTGCTGACAGGACGGGGTGGCGCGCGCCCCGCTCAGACGGCAGATCGCGACTTTCTCGACGTCCGACGGCATCTCGTACCAGTCGGGCCCGGCTCCGCGGGTCGCTGCCTTCATGAACCGCGCCCATGCTGGGGCGGCCACGGTGCCGCCGAATCCTCGCGTCATGATCGGCGCCGGGGTATCGAGCCCGAACCACACACCGGTGACGACCCGGGGCGTGTAACCGATGAACCAGGCGTCCGCGTAGTCATCGGTCGTCCCGGTTTTGCCCGCTGCCGGCAACCGGAAGCCGTCGTGCCGCACGCCCGTCCCGGTCCCTCCAGAGATTACGTCCGAGAGCATGCTGGACATCATGTAGGCGGTGGCTTCGGTGATCGCCTTGGTATGACGCTCGTGATTGAGAAAGATCGTTTCGCCGCTGCTGTCCTCCACGCGTGTAAAGAGCCGCGGCATCGAGGTCGTTCCGCGGTTCGCGAACGCCGTGTAGGCGGCAGTCAGCTCCATCAGCGTGACGTCGCCGGTGCCCAGGGCAAGCGAGGGCACCATCGGCAGGGGGGACTCGATGCCCATGCGTTGCGCATAGTAGATCGT
>JACDBQ010000429.1 GCA_013694845.1 Acidobacteriota bacterium | reverse complement strand
CCATCGGCGTGAACGCGATTCTCACCGCGAGGGGGCAGCCGGGGCGCAGCATCCTCTCCGCCGCGGTCGGCACCGCTATCCAACTGGCCCTGACGATCCTGCTCATCCCGACCTGGGGAACGTCGGCCGGCGCTGCCGCCTTGAGCGCCAACTTCATCACCACGGCAGCCATTCAACTGCTCATCGCCAGGTCGTCGGGCATTCGCGTGGACGCGATGGTCATCCCCCGCCGGCAGGACCTCGTCGAACTGCGCGAGGTCCTGAGAACACGTTTAGGGTAAGCGCGCCGCCTCGGACCCTCCACGCATCCCGCATCCCCCCATCCCGCACCGCGCCCATTAACGCGTACCGGCAATGCGCCAGTTCGTGTCCGCCACCTGCGAGGGTGTCAGCAGTGTGCCCTCGACCAGGTCGAGGCCCCGCATCCGCCAGCCGGATAGCCGGCCATCGACAGTGTTCTGCCAGACGATGTCCGGATAACCGTCGCCATTCAGGTCGGTGGCCCCACGGATCTTCCAGTCGACGTCAGACACCTGGCCGGGGTTCGTCACGGTGCCACTGATTTGGTTGAGACCATTCATCAGCCACACCGCGATCCGTCCATCCTCCTGGTGGTGCCAGAGAAGATCGCGCCGCCCGTCGCGGTCGAAATCCGCGATCGCGACCAGTTGCCACGCTGTGTCCTGCACCCGCGATGGATTAAGCGTCGTCCCCTGTCGGACCTGGAAGCCATTCATCAGCCAGACCGCGATCGTGCCGTTCTCGTGCTGCCAGAGGAGATCGGCTTTGCCGTCGCCATCGAGATCTCCGACCGCCCGGATACGCCAGGCCGTGCTCTCAACCTGCGGGAGGCTGAGCGGCGACGTTTCGCGAACGTTCTGACCACGCATCAACCATGCTGAGAGTTGACCGTTGGCGATGTTCTGCCAGACGAGGTCCGAATAGCCGTCACCATCGAGATCCCCTGTTCCCGCAATTTTCCAGTTCGTGTCCGCCACCCTCGCCACCAGGGTGCCGCTGACCAGGGTCGTGCCGTTCATCACCCAGGCCGCGATACTGCCGTCGCCCTGGTGGTGCCAGAGCAGATCGAACCGCGGGTCGTGCCCCGCCGGCGGCGGAATCGAAGGTGGCGCCGCTGCCTGCGTCACGGTGTATGAACGCCCGGCGATCGTCAGTTGTGACGTGCGGTTCTCGAGCAGGGGGTTCGCTGATGCGACGAAGGACACGTCCCCCGGTCCCGACCTTGCCTGGCTGCCGCTGAGGCTGAGCCACGACGACACGCCTATGACCGACCACTCGCAGGCGTTGCCCGTCTGCACGCGTGTCGTCACGCTGCCGCCAGCGGCGCTGAGGCCCGCGGTCGCTGGCGACAACGAGTAGCTGCACGGGACGACAGGAGCTGGGTATATGAACTCCAGAATCGCGAGATCGTGAGCACCGAGCGCAGGAGCGATCGGGGTCGCAGCCGTGCAGCACGAGGGGAACATGATGTTGGTCTGCGCGTTCAGCACGCTGCCGTCGACCGGAGTGTGGCCCAGGCCGATGGCATGCCCCACTTCATGCTGGATGACGCGGGTGAAGTCGCGTGACTGCCGGACCGCGGAAGACAACTGCGCCGCATTCTGCAGGATCACGAAGCCATGGGTGAACCGGTTGAACCGGGTGTCGTTCACGGTGCCGCCATCGTTCAACGTGCCACCTCCGCCGCCGACGGCGAGCACGAATTCGCTGATCTCGTCATTTGGATCTTCGAAGAAGATCACGCCCGCGCCGCTGCCCCCGAGCCCACTCCATGGGCCATAGGGCTGCTGATCGGTGGATCCCTCGTATGCCAGTTCGAGAGCTCCCTGTGAGCTCCTGGTCCAGGCCGACAGGGCGAGCCGGATTTCCACCGTGCCATCTCCGGACGTGAGCGGCGCCGGGGCGGTGGTGTCCCGATACCACCGAATCGGCATTCCGGAGTCGGCCTCGGTCCAACGGACGCCGAGCCCATTGTCGAACCGCAGCAACGACGACAGCTCCTGTTTCGTCAGCGGTGCGTCGCCCCCTACCCGACGCCAGGACGCCATACCGCGGGTCTGCCGCACGCTCTGTCGGAATGCCGACAGCCGGATGGTGCGCGCGACCGATGGCTTTCCGCCGAGGACGATCGCTTCACGCGTATCGCGCAATAGAATCGGGTCACCGTCCGCCGAAGGGATGACATCGAACTTCGACAATCCCATCGCGATGCTCCGGAACCGCCCGCCACGCGTGCGTTCCAGCATCACCAGGACCTCGCTGCCGACCTCGTAACGGCTGCCGCCGTGGACTCGGAGGAACCGCGAGCCGAGCTCCCCTCCGAGCTCGCGGACCTCGATCTCAGTCCCAGGGACGCCGGTGTGATCTTCCGCGACGGAGATGGATGCGACGGTGTACAGCGCTCCGCCCGGACCCTCTTCCGTGTGGACACGTATGACCCGGCCACGTACGATCCGGTCTGCGGATCGGATCAGGTCGGTATCAGTGAAATAAGCGTAGGTAACGGCCCAACAGGTCAGCGGTGCTGCGAGCACGGCAAGGGCGCAGAGCAGGATCGACCGCCAGAAATACCAACGCGTCGAGCCCAGCATCGAACACTCTCCATGAGGGCGGTGGCCAGAGCTCATGATACCTATAGCGACAGGCGTCCCAGCCCAGCCGTAACAAAAAGGCCCGCGTGTCACCAGGGCGCCCGGGCCGCAAGGAACATTGGGCCGTGATACAAAGAGGAACCGACGAGGCGCCCACCTGGATCACCCGGCATTGACATGCAGACATTGACCAATCGATCTCCCGCCGCATGAAAGCTGTCATTCTGGCCGGCGGCTATGGCACCCGTCTCGCGGAAGAGACCGAACTGAAACCCAAACCCATGGTCGAGATCGGGGGCCGGCCCCTTCTCTGGCATATCCTCAAGCATTACGGGCATTACGGCATCCACGAGTTCGTCATCGCCCTGGGTTACAAAGGGGACGCGATCAAGCAATTCTTCCGCGACTACCAGGCCCTCAACGGCGATATGACGATCCGGCTGTCGGATGGCGGCTTCGAGCGCCACATCGCGCAGCCAGATGATTGGACGCTGCACCTGATCGAGACCGGCCTGGATACGCAGACCGGCGGTCGGCTCTTGCGGCTCAGGTCCCGACTCGACGACGGCCCGTTCATGCTGACCTACGGTGACGGCGTCTCGAACGTCGACCTTGGTGATCTCCTGGCGTTTCATCAGCGTTGCGGGCGTTTGGCGACCGTCACCGCGGTGCGACCGCCGGCCCGCTTCGGCGGTCTGGTCTTCGACGGCGATCTCGTGGCCGAGTTCAGCGAGAAACCGCAAATCGGGGAGGGGTGGATCAACGGCGGCTACATGGTCCTCGAACCCGACGTGTTCCGATACATCGCCGGTGACCACACCAGCCTGGAAATCGATGCGCTCGAAAGTCTGGCCAGGGATCGGCAGCTTGCGGCCTACCAGCACGAGGGGTTCTGGCAGTGCATGGACACGCTGCGGGACAAACGTCAATTGGAACACCTGTGGCGTGAAGGCGAGGCGCCGTGGCGGGTATGGTCGTGAGCGGATTCTGGATGCAGCGCCCGACCTTCGTGACCGGCGGCACCGGGCTGGTCGGCGGCTGGCTTGTCTCGCGGCTGGTAGAGGCTGGGGCAGACGTCACCTGCCTGGTGCGAGACTGGGCGCCCCGTGCGATGCTGCTGAGTGGGGACCTTCAGCGCAGCGTGACCATCGTGCGCGGGGACGTGCGCGACCAGGCCCTGCTGGAGCGGACGCTGGGCGAGTACGAGATCGACACGGTCCTGCATCTCGCGGCGCAGACGATCGTGGGCATTGCCAATCGGAACCCGGTCTCGACACTCGAGACCAACATCGCGGGCACGTGGGCCCTGCTCGAGGCGTGCCGGCGCAGCCCGCGAGTCCGCCAGATCGTGCTGGCGTCGTCCGACAAAGCCTACGGCGATCAGGAGCAGCTTCCCTACGACGAGTCCACGCCGCTTCAGGGCCGGCATCCGTACGACGTCAGCAAGTCCTGCGGCGACCTCATCGGCCAGATGTACGCCGTCACCTACGGGCTGCCGGTCGCGATTACCCGGTGTGGCAACTTCTTCGGCGGCGGCGACTTGAACTGGAACCGGCTGGTGCCGGGAACGATCCGTTCGCTTCTCCAGGGGGACCGTCCGGTCATCCGTTCCGACGGCCAGTACGTCCGCGACTATTTCTACGTCGAGGATGGTGCGGAGGCGTACATGCTGCTGGCGGAGAAGATGGCCGCCGACGCCGGCCTGGGTGGGATGGCGTTCAACTTCTCGAACGAGACGCAGGTGTCCGTGCTCGAGCTCGTCGGGAAGATCCTCGCCCTGATGGACTCACAGCTCGAGCCTGACGTCAGGAACGAAGCGACCGGCGAAATACGTCGACAGTATCTCTCCGCGGCGCAGGCACGGGCGAGGCTCGGGTGGGCTCCCCGCTTTGCGCTGGATGACGGATTGCGCCGAACGATCAGCTGGTATCGCCAGATGCTCGCGCCGGGATCGTGAGGCTGGAGCGCGCGAGTGGTAGCCCCTGCATCCGCAGCTGACACGGGCACGACCACTCGCCGCCGCGCTCTTCGCTCGCTGGTCTGGCTGCTGGTCGCTGGCCTGTGCGCCGCGCCGCTCGTCTCGTTTTTCGCCGCCCCTGTTCCCCTGACGATCACCATCATCCTCGCTGCCGTGGCAGCGCTGAGTGTGTGGAGAACCTCTGACGCGCTGCTCGTCGTGGCGGCGCTCGCCCCGATGGCGGGCGCCGCACACGTGATCACCGGGGGGCCTTACGACGGCTTCGCGTTGCTCGAAGCGGTCGTCCTCGTCGTCCTCGGTGCGGCCGCGGTGCGCGCCGCGATCCGTTCGACCCGATGGGCGGCATCCGCCTTCGAGCTGGCCGCGGTCGGCTTCATCGGCCTTGCCCTTGCGTCGTGCGCGGTGCAGTTGCCGGTCGCCCTCCTGCGTGCCGAGGGGATCAACTGGCGGACCACCCTGTCAGACCTCGCCGTCCGCGATTACTTCCACCGTCTGGCCCCCTTCACTGTCGTGGAACGCACGGCGGTGATGGTCGAAGGGACGGCGCTCGCCGTGCTGGTCGCACGGTTGATTCGTGACCCGGCCGAGGGCATGCGGCTCTCCGCGATGCTGGTCGCCGGAGGGGCAGGCGCCGCGGCTCTCAACGTCGTCCGGCTGCTCCAGGTTTCGCTGCGGCGCCCACCTTTTGTCGAGTCGCTCGTGGACAGCCTGCAATCGCTGCGCTTCAACACGCAGTACGGGGATCTGAACGCGGCGGGATCCTATTTCGCAATGATGACGATCCTGGCCGCGTACCATGCCGGAGTCCGCACGGTCTCCGAACGCCTCTTCGCTGCCGCACTCCCCCTGCTCGGCTGTGCACTCTGGATCTCCGGCTCGCGGGTCGCGCTCGTGTCGGCATTTCTGTGTACGCTGCTCGTCGTTCTGGGCAGGGACTACGGGCCGGTGATCGGTCGCCTGCGGTCACGGGTCAATCTCACTGCCGCGGCGGGCATCGTGCTGCTGCTGTTCGGCCTGATGATCTTCCTCCTGCCGGTCACCCGCCATGGGACGTTTGCTTACTCCGTGTCCACGCGGCTGGAGCTGCTGAAAACGGGCCTGCGGATGGTTGCTGATCGTCCGATCCTGGGCGTCGGCACCGCGCAGTTCTATGCGCTGTTCCCGCGCTACGTATCGCCGGAGCTGAAGCGGACGTTCGAAACGGCGCTCGGCCACCCCGTGCCCAGGGAGAATGCGCACAATCAGTTCCTGCAGGTCCTCGCAGAAATGGGCGTGGCGGGCCTTGCCTTCTTCCTGCTGTTGCTGGTATCGGGCTCGAGGAGAGGCGATCGAGCCGTTCCGTGGCGCACCGCCGGCCTCGCGGCACTCGCCGGTTTTCTGCTCACCTCGATGGCGGGTCACCCATTGCTGACCCCCGCGGTCGCCTGCGCATTCTGGATCATGCTGGGCCTGGTCGCTGCGGGCAGCGCGCCGGTGCACGACGCCACTCGCCGGGCGCTGGCCCGGGGCGTGGCGGTCGTCGTCATTCTGCTCGTCGTGACCGTGCCGTGGCGGTGGGCCGTCGAGCGGCGTGAGGCGGATCTCGAAGGCGTGAGTCTGGGGCTTTCCGGATGGCAGTGGGACGAAGCGGGCGTGCGCTTCCGATCAGCCGCGCAGCGTGCCACCGTCTTCGTGTCGAGCGCGTCTCCATACGTCACGATCCCGTTGCGGTCGGCGGACGCGGCAAGCCGCCGGGTGCAGATCTTTCTCGACGGACGGCTGGCGGCCTCGATCGACGCGTCACCCGACCGCTGGGTCGACGTGCGGCTGCCGCTCTCGCGTGGAAGCAGGAGCCCGTCATACCGGCGGGTGGATCTGGTCGTGACCGACGGTGCGGTCCCGGCCGGCCCGCAGGAGCCGCGGGGATTGATGGTCGGACGGGTGATCGAGCCGTAGAGAGTCGGTAACAACCGCCATATGACAATGGTCCGATGACGCAAACGATCTACGAAGCAGCGGGCGGCCGACAGGTCTTCGTCAACCTGGCCCGAGCGTGGCACGCGCGATGTCTCGCTGATTCGGTGGTGAGCCACGCCTTCTCGCACGGCTACCAT
>JACDBQ010000422.1 GCA_013694845.1 Acidobacteriota bacterium | reverse complement strand
CATTTCTTCACCGGAAAGTAGACTAGGCGCACGTTCCTCTGTTCCGCTGGCGTATCATTTCGCGAGTCGCACCGGGAGGTTCGCTCATGAGACTCGTCCGCGAGATCGTCCGGCACGGTTTCCGGTTCTTTCGCCGCGATGCGTCGGTCGCCATTCCAGCGGCCGGAATCCTGGGCCTGGGACTGGGCGCGACCCTCGCGATATTCGGCGTCACGTACACGGTACTGCTTCGTCCGTTGCCCGTCGCGGATCAACGGTCACTCGTGCTCATGTGGGAGCGCGCCGAACGGCAAGGCACATCAGTATGGGAGGTGTCGTACCGCGATTTCAGGGACTGGGAATCGCAGAACGCCTCCTTCACTCAACTCGCGGCGACGGGCTCGGTCAACTGGTCGCTGCGCCTGATGCAGAAGGAGGGAGCCGCCGTCCTCCCCTTTGCAGCCGTGTCAGGGGCATTCTTCGATGTGCTGGGCTCACGGCCTGCCCTCGGCCGGACTCTGATGAGAACTGACGATATCCGGTCGAGCTCCGGCGTCGCAGTCCTCAGCGACTCGACCTGGCGCAAGCAGTTCGGGTCGGACCCGGGCGTGATCGGCAGTGCGGCGATGATCGACGATGGTGGGGGCATGTCGGCGATGACGATCGTGGGCGTGATGCCGCCGGAATTCGACTATCCGCGCGGGGCGGCACTCTGGCTGCCGATCGCACCGACGCTCGGCCGTCTTTCCGTTGACGCCGGCTTCGACATGCTCGAGGCGCGCGGCCTCGGGATTCTGTACGTGGTCGGGCGCCTCAGAACGGATGTCCACCTCGCACAGGCCCGGGCCGACATGGACGCTGTGGTCGACCGCCTGACTGGAACAGGCACCCTTGCGACCGGCCGGTCCGTCGTCGTGACACCGTTCGAGGATCACGTCTTCGGACAGACGCGCCCGGCCCTGCTGCTGCTCATGGGTGCGGCCGCGCTCGTTCTGTTCCTCACCTGTGCGAACGTCATCGGATTGCTGTTGGCGCGCCTGTCTGCGAATCGGCGCGACCTGGCCATTCGGTTCGCGCTCGGGGCAGAGCGGTCGCATCTCCTGCGACAGGCGCTGGCTGAAGGCGCAGCGCTGGTGGCTGCCGGAATGGCAGCGGCCGTGGTGCTCGCGCTCTGCTGCGTTCCGTTGCTGACGGCGCTCGCGCCTGCAGAGGTGCCACGCCTCGACGAGGTGACGCTGCGCACGCCCGTGGTCACCGGGTTCGCCGTCGCGGTCAGCGCAGTGGCGGCGATCGCCTGTGGCGTGGTCCCCCTGGTCATCCTGTTGCGACGAAAACAGCCGATGTTTCTCGGACCCGGCGGTGCGACGGGCCGCACGACCACCAGCCGGGTGGGTAACGGGCTGCTGATCGTGCAGACGGCGCTGGCCGTCGTGCTGCTCGTCGCCGCGACGCTGACCGTTCGGAGCTTCGACGCGATTCAGAGAGTTCACCTTGGTTTCGATCCAGCCGATCTCGTGACGTTCGATGTACTGGCGCCGGCGGGGAAGTATGCAAAGCACGAGACGAACAACCGATTCTACAGAGAGGCAATTGAACGTCTCGGCCGGCTGCCGGGAGTCTCGGCGATTGCCGGAATATACCTGCGGCCGTTCGAATTCGGCGCCATCGGCTCCGGCGCGGCGGTGGTACTCGATGGGCAGTCGCCGCGCGATCGAGATGCGTGGAGAAAGAATCCGACGCTGAACGCCGAAGCCGTGACGCCTGATTACTTCCGTGTGATGCGGATTCAGGTTCTGCAAGGCCGCGCTTTCGGCGACCACGATACCGATGACTCACCTCCGGTCGTCATCGTCAGCCTCTCGGCTGCCCGCCGTCTGTGGCCTGACCAGGATCCGATAGGCAAACGCCTCATGGCCAGCTATGACCGGCCGACGGGGGACTGGCAGACTGTCGTGGGAGTCGTGGCGGACGCGCGCTACCGCGGTCTCACGGAGTCGACGTTCGACTTGTACAAGCCCTATCTGCAGTCCGAAGATGCCGTCAAACACTTCTTTATTCGACCCTCAGGGAACCCCTCCGGCTTTCTGGGACAGCTGCGGCGCGAGATCCGCTCAGTGGATCCCGATGCGGTTGTCGATGCCATCCGCCCGATGCAGGACGTCGTCGGCGGTCAGGTGGCTCCATGGCGTTTCACTACGCTGCTCTTCTCGATGCTTGCCGCGCTCGCGCTCGTCGTGGCCGTGATTGGCCTGTACGCGGTGCTCGCCCACCAGGTCGCCGGTCGCACGCGCGAGATTGGCATTCGGATGGCCCTGGGTGCCCGCCACACGCAGATTGTGCGGTTCTTCGCGTTACGGATGGTCCCCGTGATCGCAACCGGATTTCTGGTCGGGGTGCTCACGGCCCTCATCGCCGGAAGGAGCATGAACGCGTTGCTGTTCGGCGTCACGCCGGCCGATGCCGGAACGTATGTGAGTGTCTGCCTGATCCTGCTGGTCGCCGCGATCGTCGGGTCTTACTGGCCGATCCGACGTGCCACTGCAGTAGATCCGATTGTCACGCTCAGGCACGAGTAGATCGACGAACATCACATCGTCAAGCCGGTGCGCTCCAACCGGTCGATGCTTCGACGCGGAGCGCGCGGCGGCTCGATTCACCGACAGCGGCTGCACCGGCGTTGTCTTGCGCTTCGCGGGGTTCTACGGTCCGGACGCGTTCACCCTGCGCGAGATGGTCGACACCATACGAAAGGATGGACGCCGATTCCCGGATCGCACCGTGCCTTGCAGACCAGGTGCGTTCACCGGGTGGTGAACCCGCGGACCGACCCGGACGAGGGGCAACTAAGTCCGGGTTTGCCGAGCACGTCGCCGGCGACACGTTCCGACAGTCACCGGCGGGTGATGCATCAGAGCGCCGTCATTCTCACGCTCGGCTGGTTCCTCGCCCCGCTCCAGTTCCTCACCGCCGTGATCGTGGCCCGGGCGGTGGGCCCGGAAGGGAAGGGGGCCCTGGCGCTGCTCACGGGCCCCACGGCGATCCTGGTGAGCCTCGTCGGTCTTGGCCTTCCGTCTGGCGCGGCCGTGCTGTACGGCCGGGAGCCTCATCGGAGATCCGAAGTCATCGGGACCGCGATGGCGGTCACGGGCGCCTGCTCGTTGCTGCTGCTATCGAGCTATGCGTGGGGTGGCGCCTGGATCCTCGCCGGGATGCTGTCGGGACCGGGAGCTCGCCAGCCTCCAGCCGCTCTGGATCGCGCTGGCGCTCGCCGCGGTCGCGCCGGCGGCGCTGTCGGCCGTCGCGGACGTCGTTCTCATCACCGCGAACGCGATGCGCGTCTATGCCGTTCGCACCGCGGCCAGCGGACTGCTCGCGCTGGCGGTGACGTGGATCCTGACGTTCCACTTCGACTGGGGCTTGGCGGGCGCCCTCGCCGGCTATCCCGCAGGAGCGATCGTCGGCCTGGCCGTGTTCGCCTCCTGGTGGTGCAGCGAGCGGGATCTTCGGCCCCCGCGCGTGCGTATCGGCTGCGCTGTTCGGCGA
>JACDBQ010000416.1 GCA_013694845.1 Acidobacteriota bacterium | reverse complement strand
CCCGCCATGGCCGGCGTCAATGACGATGCGCGAGACGCCGAGGCCGAGTTGCCGGGCGAGGGAAAACTTGCCGTCGGCATTCGTCGCCGGCGGGGCCGGGGGCGGGGCTGACATCGTGCCGGACGTGGGGAGCACCCCGGCGTCCTTGGCGATGGACGAGTCCGCCTCCTGGGCCGGCGTCGGCTTCAGGGGTACTGGCAGTGCGGGCGGGGGGGCCGGCGCTACCGACAGGTCAGGAATCGGCAGCGCCGGTTTCGACGGAGGTGGCAGGGGTGTCGGGGCGCCGGCCGCCGCGCGCTTGAAGTCCACCACCAGCCGGAACGGCTCGTACAGGGTGAAGGCGCTGTAACTCTCCGCCCCCTCCATATCCATCACGATCCTGGTGGCGTCGGGATGTCGCCCGAACCGGACTTCGCGAACGATGTCACCGTCGAACTTCAACGCGGCATCGAGGAGAGCAGCAGACGGCCTGGCCCCCTTGAGATCGAAGAACACGCGGCGCGGCTTCTCGAGCCGCTCGGACCGATAGGCCGCCTCGCCGTCCAACTCGATCGTGAAGCGGATACCGTCGGGCAGCTGCGATCGCTTGACATCGCGGATCGACACCGGTTCGCGAACCGCACGCTCAGCGGTCGTCGCCGACGTCTCAAGAGAGGTCCCGGCGGCCCCGGTCGGCCTGACTGGCGGCGGGAGGACTACCACCGGCCCGGCCGGGACCGCCTTGTCGCGTTCACGGTGATGCTCGCGCTCTTTGACGATCTCGGCCGCGCGCACCCCCAGGGAACTGGACGGATATTCCCGGCGGATCCGGGAGAGCAGCCGCAGGCCGGCCCGCTTGTCATCGGCGTGCCCGTACTCGTCGTAGGCCAGGAGCGACAGCATCGCGCCCTGCCACAGGGCGTTGTCGGTGTAGCCGCTCGCAGGGTACCGGCGCGCGACTCCTTCGTAGGTCGCCACGGCCGCGCGGAGCTGCGCCAGAGCAGGCTTCTTCGCGGCATCACGCAGGGTCCGCTCACGGTCGAGGGCACGGGTATACAGCGTTCTGGCAGACTGCGCGAGCGCCTCGTTCGGTGATCCAACGAGACATCCGGCACTCAGCAGGACCACGGCAATGGTTTTCGACATCATGGCGTTCTACCTGACCTGCGCGTCGACTTCCTCGAAGTAGTCCTTTTTCACGAGCACTTCCCGGGGTTTGCCGCCGGCCGCCTGGGAGACGAGACCGTCCGCTTCCATCATGTCGACCAGGCGCGCGGCGCGGCTGAAACCGATTCGCAGCCGCCGCTGGAGATACGAGATCGATGCCTGGCCCGAGGACACGACGATACGAGACGCGTCGTCGTAGAGATCGTCTTTCTCGAATTCGATGTCTCCGCCGGCTTTCTTGTCGTCCTCGGTGATCGAGGTGTCGTAGATCGGCCGCCCCTGTTTACGGAGGAAGCTGGCCAGGCGCGCGCTCTCCTGTTCGGAGATGTACGGCCCGTGCAGCCGGATGTGCCGCGACGAGGCCGGCGGCAGGTAAAGCATGTCGCCCTTGCCGAGCAGCTGTTCGGCGCCATTCGAATCCAGGATCGTGCGCGAGTCGATCTTGGACGAGACCCGGAACGAGATGCGCGCCGGAAGGTTGGCCTTGATCAAGCCGGTGATGACGTCGACCGACGGCCGCTGGGTGGCGAGGATCAGATGGATGCCGACCGCGCGTGCCATCTGCGCAAGGCGGCAGATGGATTCCTCGACCTCGTTCCCGGCGACCATCATGAGGTCGGCCAGCTCGTCGATCAGCACGACGATCGACGGCAGCGTCTTGATCTCGTTGCCCTTGTCGTCCATCACCGGGCCTTTGTTCTCCTCCTGCATCGTCCGGATGTTCCGGTTGTACTGCTCGATGTTCCTGACCCCGACCGCGGCGAGCGTCTTGTAGCGCTCTTCCATTTCGCGCACGGCCCAGCGGAGTGCGTTTGCCGCGAGCTTCGGATCCACGACAACGGGCGTGAGCAGGTGGGGAATCTCCTCGTACATCCCGAGCTCGAGCCGCTTGGGGTCCACCATGATCATCCGCACCTCGTCGGGTGTCGCACGGAACAGGATGCTGGACAGCATCGCGTTCACGCTCACCGACTTGCCCGTGCCGGTCGAGCCGGCGATCAGGAGGTGCGGCATCGTGGCGAGGTCGCTGATGTAGGGTTCGCCGTGGATAGTCTTGCCCATGGCGAGCGTGAGCTTCGAGGCGGATCGCTTGTAGATGTCCGCTTCCAGCAGCTCGCGCATCGAAATGAGCTCGCGATTGGGGTTCGGGATCTGGATGCCGACCGTGCTCTTGCCGGGGATGCGGTCGATCAGCACCGACTCGGCCTGCATCGCCAGACACAGGTCGTCGGCGAGCCCGGTGATCTTGCTGTATTTCACGCCGGCGTCGGGTTTGAACTCGTAGGTCGTGACGACCGGACCGGGGTGAATCTGGACGACCGAGCCTTCGACAGCGAACTCGCGACACTTCTCTTCGAGCAGCCGCGCACCCTCCATGAGCTCTCGCTCGTCGACCTTGCGCTGGCTCTTCGGCGCGTCGAGCAGCGCGAGTGGCGGCAGCGCGTAGGTGCCCTTGCGCCGCTCCATGGGCGCTGTGCCAGGCTCCGGCAGGGGCAGGGTAGTCTCGACCGGCGGAGCGGGACGCCGGATGGCCGGCTGCGGCGTCGGCCGGGTCGAAGCGGCCTTGAGGGCAGCGGCGGCCGCGCCCACCATCGCGGCCGTGCGGGACGGCTTAGGCGGCAGAGGCGTATCCGCCAGCGATTCCCTGATCGCCGGTTCCTGCTTGACGACCTTCGCGGCGGCGGCGATCTTCTCTTTCGCGTCCTTCGGTGCCTTGTCGAGGTGCTTTTTCAGAACATCCTGGCGCTGCTTGTCGCGACGTCGCACCTCGCGCCAGGTCCGGAGGGCGCCCAACCCCGCCGCGGTCCGGTCCCGCAACAGTTCGCCGAGCGCACCGAACAGACGGCCGAACGAAAACTGCGTCGAGAGAATGATCGCAAGAAACAGCACGGTCAGGATGAGGATGATGGAGCCGGTCATGTTCAGGTACGCGGTGAGCCCGGTCGCCAGGAACTCGCCCAGGTATCCGCCCGCGCGGACGGGCTTGCCATCCACCGCGCCCGTCTTGAAGACGAGCGCCAGAAACGATGACATGCACGCGAAGAGCAGACCGGCGCCGATGGCTTTCGTGTAGCGCGCGTCCATCGTCTTGCACCAGAAATAGTGCCAGCCGGCCACGACCATCACGATCGGTATCAGGAACGCGGAATACCCCAGGATCTGGTACGACAACTCGGCCATGAAGGCGCCGATCCGTCCAGCGAAATTGGCGGGCGGGGCGTCGGCGCCGGTGTTGAAAAACCACACCGGGTCCGACGCGCTGTAGCTGGCAAGCGCAACGACCCACAGCAGCGCGGCCGCAAACAGCGCCACGCCGACGAACTCGTTGAACCGCCGTGATATCGCGCTGCCGGTCACGTCAGGTCTCCATGACTACCGGCAGCACCAGCGGCCGGAGCCCAGAACGCTTGCGGAAGAACCGCTGCAGGTCCACTCGAATCTTCTCCTTGATGAGCCCCGGATCGGTTCGCTCCTCGACGCTCGCGCCGTCGAGCGTGGCGGCCAGCAGCGACGGGATTTCCTTCAGCAGCATCTCGGTCCGCGCGTCGAGCACGAAGCCCCGGGTGATGATGTCCGGCGTCTCCTGCAGGCCGCCGGTCTGCCGATCGATCGCGACCACCGGCACGACGAGCCCGTCCCCGGCGAGGTGGCGGCGGTCACGCAGCACCTCATCCCCGACCTCGCCACTGCGTGTGCCATCAATGAGGATGCGACCCGCGGGCCCCTTTTCCGCCACCCGGCCCCCATCCCGGTCGAAGCGGACGATATCCCCATTCTCGGCCAGCAGCACTTTCGTCCCCCGTGACACTTTCGTAGCGATCCGCGCGTGGTGCGCCAGTTGACGGTACTCCCCATGTATCGGCAGGAAGTACTTCGGCCTGACCAGCGAGAGGACGAGCTTGAGCTCTTCCTCGCTACCGTGGCCCGAGACATGAACGTGTTTCATCCCGTCCGTGACGATCTCGGCGCCTCGACGGGCCACGTGGTTCATGACCCGGCCGATGGCCTTCTCGTTGCCGGGGATCTCGCGCGCGGAGAAGACGACCATATCTTCCGGCTCGAGCTTGACGTGGCGATGGTCGTCGATCGCGATTCTCGGCAGAGCCGCCTGCGGTTCTCCCTGTGAACCGGTGCAGATGCACACGACGTCCTGGGCGGGGAAGCTCTTCACGTCGCTGTCCCGAATGAGCACACCGGTCGGGATCCGCAGGAACCCGAGCCGCTGTGCGAGTTCGGCGTTGTCGTTGACCCCCCGTCCGATGAAGGCCAGCTGGCGCTCGAACTGCGCCGCCAGGTCCACCAGGATCTGCATCCGGAAGATGCTGGACGAGAACATCGCGACGACGATCTTCCCGGCGGCGCTGGTGAAGATCTCCTCGAACCCGTCCGTGACCTCGAGCTCCGACCCGGTGAACCCCTTGCGATCCACGTTGGTGCTGTCCGACAGCAGCACCAGCACTCCGGCGGCACCCAG
>JACDBQ010000395.1 GCA_013694845.1 Acidobacteriota bacterium | reverse complement strand
GTCATACGCCAGATCAACAGTCGACGTGCGCGAGATCATGTGGTTGAAGCCGATCGCCGTGACCGCCGGCGGCGCAAGCAGCGCCAGCGCGAGACCCGCGATCAGGGTGGTGCGCAAGACGCGCGGGAACTGATACCTGCGCAGCAGACTGACGCCCGAGATCACGGCCGCGGCCGCGACGATGCACAACATGGGCACGAGAGGCAGCAGGTAGCGGGCGTAGATGATCCGTTGCTTGGCGATGATCAGGAAGTAGATGACCGGAAAGACCAGCGCGACGGTCCAGGTCACGCGGCTCGGACCCCAGAACGCCCGCACCGCCCCCATCGCGAGACCGCCCGCGATCAGGAGCATCCCCGGCCAGCCGAACTGCAGCCGCAGATGTTTGAGGTAAAGGATGTCCCCCCGCTCCGCCGGTGCGCCTGCGTTCCGGTACTCGGCGGTGAGCCGGGCGAAGCGGTCGAGGAAACCGGGCAGGTCCAGCACCGTATAGGGGGCCGCGAGCAGAAATGCGGCGGCGGCGCCGCCCACGACCGCCAGCGTGCACGCCAGCCGCGACGGACGCGCGCCTGGTGTCATCCAGCAGACGACGAGCGGCATCACCAGAGCAATGCCACCGTTGTACTTGACCGCTGCGGCGAGCCCCGCCGCCGCCCCGGCGAATGCAAACGCCCGCAGCGCGGGACGCTCATGCGCCCCGAGCGCCAGCAGCATCGCGAGCGCCACGAAAAACGTCAGTGGCGTATCGGTCAGAACGTAGTGCGAATACCGGACGTGGAGCGGCATGACCGCCATCAGTGCCGCCGCCAGCAAGGCGTGCCTCGAACCCCAGCGCAATCCGATTCGAAAGACGAGCAGCACCGTCGCCACGCCAAAAGCGGCCGTCACGACGCGCCCCCAGAAATAGAAGCTGCTGCTCGTGGCCTGGCCGAGGGAGTCCCACGCGCCGCTCACCGATCCGGCGATGAATCTGATGATCGAGACAACGAGCTGGATGTAGATATGGAGCTGGCCGTAGTCGAAGAAGTGCGGGTTGAGCGTCCCGTTCTTCATCATCTGGAAGGCCCGTTCGACGATCTCCGGCTCGTCGACGCCTACCGCATACGGGATCCCGTGGCCCAGGTCCCAGTATCGAAGCGCCGTCGCCGCCGCCAGTACGAGCGCCAGCCCGACGCGTGAGGGGCGCATATCGCTCGCCTCACGCCATTCGCGTTCAGCCAAATAGAATCAAACCTCTCAGGGATGAATGGAAGAACCGTAGCTTATGCCCGCAGTAGACGTTCGTAAAGTCGTATCGTGTCAGTTACCGCAGCTTCCCACGAGAAAGTGTGTTCGACGATCTCACGTCCTGCCCGGCCCATTCCGTTCAGCCGCTCCGGCTGGGCAAGGGCGCCGCTGATAGCCGCGGCCAGAGCGGCGGGGTCTCCCGGCTTCACGATCCACCCATTTACTCCTGGATGCACCTTATCGGGCAGCCCTCCCGCATCGGTGACGACGCAGGCGCGGCGGTGAGCCATTGCTTCGAGCGTGACCAGCGAGCTTCCTTCGTAGAGCGTCGGATGCACGAACAGATCCACCCCCTCGTACCATGCGTGGAGAGCACGATCCGGCAGCTGTCCGGCGAACAGGACGTGTGGCGCTAGCCGCAGTTCGGCGACGAGCCTTTCAAGTCGCCCCTTGGCCGGCCCCGCACCGACGATGACCCAGCGCCACTGCCCATGTGCCAGCCGTCCGGAATGCTCGCGCAACGCGGCGAGCGCGTGTGCCAGGACGTCGAAACCCTTGTTCTCTTCGAGTCGTCCGACGCTTAGCAGGACGACGTCGTCCGCCCTGATTCCCGCGTCCTGCCGGATGCGGACACCATCTGCGGCTGTGGCGAGCGCATCGACGTCATTCAGATCCAGTGCGTTGGGGATCGTCGAAACCTTGGAACCGGGCACCCCGAGATGCTGGCGGACGGCCGGTTCGAGCGCGTGGTCCGTGGCGATCACCGCGTCGGCCGCGGCCGCGCAGGCGAGGACAGCGCGACGCAGCGGCAGATACGCGATCCGCTTCAGCCGCGCACGCGCTGGATCGGTCGCGCCGAACTCCTCGAGACCCTGCGGGTTCAGAACGAGCGGCGCGGCGAGTTGCGCCCGTCGCCGCGCATACCCGAGCACGCTGGCACCGAAGCCATGGACGATGTCGACGGTTCCCGCTTCGACCATCGACGCCGCGAGCGCGCCAGCGCGAGCTCCGAAGAGGGGATAGGCGGTGCTGCGGTCGATGACCGTGGTGCCGCGCCGGCCGGCGAAGGGGAATGTCCGGTAGGGTACGAACGCGAGCCGGACGTCCGGGTGAATGACATCGGGGGCGGCGGCGCTGGGCGTCCGTGTGATCAGCGTCACCTGCACGTCCCTGCGCGCAAGGTGCCGTGCCAGGTCGTAGACGCTGCGCTCGAGGCCACCCATGCCGTGGATGGGGAACACCGAACGTGCGGTGATGGCGACGCGCAACCGCTTCATCGCCTGCGGGCCTCGATGACTCTCTTGTAGAGCGCCTCGACTCGGCCCACTACCGAGACGGCGTCGAACTTCTCGACCGCGCGGTTTGCCGCGGCAGCGCCCAGCCTCTGCCGGAGCACCTCCCCGTGCCTGATCCGCCGCACATCGTCGGCCAGCTCGCCAACGGACGAGGAGAGCAGACCGGTGATCTCGTCCTCCACGACGTCGCCGGTGCCGCCCGTCTGCATCGCGGCGATCGGAACGCCGAGCGCGCTCGCTTCGATCAGCACCCGGCTCAGGGATTCCGGTCCGCGTGACGGAAAGATGAGCATCCCGGCGTGTGCGAGCCAGGCGGTGGTCTGCTCCTGGTCGATCCAGCCGGGGAACCGCACATCATGCCCACTCTTCCGCACGGCTGCTTCGATTTTCGGCCGATCCGGTCCGTCGCCGACAATCACGAGGGGCCAGTCGAGATCTGCCTGCTGGATGACGTCGACCAGCAGGTCTGTCCCCTTGTTCACCGCGAGCTTGCCCACGTACAGCGCGTACGGCTCTGCCAGTGGTCGCGGTGCCGACGCCCGGCGACGAAGAGACTGGATGTTCACCGGGTTCGGGATGACGTGGAGGCGGGTGGCGGCGAGCTCCGGCGCGCGCGCGCGCAGGTCGCCAGCGATGACTGAACTGACGGCGATGACGGCATCGGCGGCCGCGAGCGCCGCGACCTTGCCGGCCAGGTTGGCGACCAGGTACTTGCGCAGGAGCAGGCGTCCGAAGTGCAGCACGCCGATGCGCGTCGGCGCGGGCTGGAGGCCGGCTGCGCGTGAGCACCCCGGGCACAGCGCCAGCCCTGTCGGCGAGTGCAGCAGGTCGGAGCGATAGCACACGGGCCAGTAGTCCCGGACGGTGACGACCGACGGTATGCCGGCGCGCCTGGCCGCGTGTACGGACGGCGGGGCGGACAGCACGTGCTGCCCGTGAATGACGTCGGTCGAATGAGTCGCGATGAGTGCCTGAAGGCGCGCCGCCAGCCTCGGGTACAGGCGTTCGTTCTTGAAGTAGTTGCGCAGTCCGGGGACGTTCGGCGTCCACGCGTGGTACTCGATGACGCGAAGTCCGTCGTAGACGCACTCGCGTTCGACGCCGCCGTGTCCCGCGACCACCTTCACCACGAGGACGGTATGCCCGCGCTCTCGCAGTCCACGAGCCAGCTCGTACGTGCTCCAGCCGCTGCCGCCGCAGTGCGGGGGGAACGAGTCGGTCGCGAGGAGAACATTCATCAATAGGCTTCGGGCTTCAGGCTCTGGCTTCAGGTTCGGCTCTCGGATGGAGCTCGGCTTGCCGCGAACGCGTCGCTCAATTTCCGACAGTGGGCCTGCCAGCTGTAATCGCGCACGGCACGTGCGCGGGCGCCGGCGCCGAGCCTCTCGCGAAGTCCCGCGTCGGCGAGCTGCGCGAGTGAGGCGGCGAGCGAGCCACTCGTCGCGGGGTCGTAGAGCAACCCTTCCCGGCCGTGTTCGACCAACCGGTGAATGCGCGCCGCCGCGGGCGCGACTACCGGTAACCCGCTTGCCATGTATTCGAAGATCTTCAGTGGCGACCAGTAGAAACCGAGCGACAGCGGTCGATGAGCCGTGATATCGAACGGAGCGACGCCGATATGTGCGCTCGCCAGCGCGGCCGGCATCCGGTCGTGCGCTATGGCGCCGGCGAAAACAACGTTGTCCAGGCCGGCGGCTTCTGCGCGCACCGCGGGAAGCTCCGGTCCATCGCCGATGAAGAGCACCGAGATGCCGGTTCGTCCGCGGTCGCCGAGCGCACGCATCGCGCGTGCGAGATGGATCGCGCCGTGCCAGCTTCTGAAGGCGCCCGCGAACACGGCGACTGTTCCTCCGGGCGGCGCGAACGGCACCGGACCCGCGGCTCCGGGGTGGAAACGGTCCGTGTCGGCCCCCCATTCGAGCTCCAGCACCTTGGACGTTGGAGTGCCATCCGGCAGGATCGCGCCGCTCGGCGTCACGATGATGTCGGCCGCCGTGCACAGTCGATCGCGCCACCGCTGCATCGGACGAAGGATCAGCGCCCGGTCGATCACCGCCTTGACCGAGCCGGGATGGTCGATCACCGGCGCGTTCACTTCGAGAACCGCCAGCGCGTGAAGCCCGCGCGCGTGAACCAGCGCCTCCCCCCCGAAATTGTAGTACCGCTCCATGATCACGTCCGGATGAATGCGCTCGGCGATCCGCTTCACGGCGATGCGACGGGTCCAGCGGAACTGGTTCGCGCCGAACGGCGGCGACATCGCGATCCAGCGTACCGCCCCTGCGGGGAACGGACCGTCCCCCCGCGTGACCAGCACGTGCACCTCGTGACCGAGCGCGGCCAGCCCTTCGGCGACGGCGGTGACGTGCACGGATCCACCTATCGTACCTGGCACGACCTGGTCGATCGCCGAATAAAGGATCTTCATTTCTTCACGAGCAGGGCAAAGAACGGCCCGGACGTGATGCGCCCGAACAGCAGCAGATCCAGCTTCATGGCGAAGGACAAACCTCGCAGGGCGGCGTAGGTCGGCCCGCTCCGCGCGATGCGGACCTTCGCGGCCCTCCGCGCTTCACGTACGGCAGCCGCGTCGTCTGCGGCTGACGGGGGTGTGGCGGGAGAGCTCGCCGGGGACCCCGCCGCGATCCGTGCGGCAGCGCGCCGTGCGATGGCCC
>JACDBQ010000380.1 GCA_013694845.1 Acidobacteriota bacterium | reverse complement strand
GGACGACGACCTTGCCGCTCGCTTCATCCGCTTTGCCGAACAGCGCGTGGGGGACCGCCTGCATCAGCGGAAAGAGCGACGCCGTCGTCATCGTGATCTGGACGCGCTGCGGTTCGCCCGCGCCGGTCGATGTGACTGTGCGCGACCGGTAAGCAGCCAAGCCCGAGATCGTCGAGGGGGAATCCTGCCAGGCGAGGTAGGTTCCATTCGTCATGACGTGGGGCATCTGCCGGGTCGCTCCCTGCCTCGTTTCAGCCAGGCGGATGAGTCGGTCGGCGTCCAGCCACGGCAGCGGCCGCATGAGCACACCCCAAGTCACGCTGAACAGAACGGTCGTCGCGCCGACGCCCAGCGCCATCGTGAGCGCGGCGACGAGCGCCGGGCCGGGCTTCCGTCGCGCCAGCCGCAGCGCATAGCGGACATCACGCAGCACGCCACCGGAGGCCGAGCCCGTGGCCGGAGACGTCTCCGATAGTGTGACCGGGAGGCGACGGCGGTGTCGCAACCGTCCGCCGTCGGCGACCCATGCGGCGATCAGGGCATCGATGCGCTCGGTTGCGGCGTCGGTCGCCAGGCCTTCGGCGCGGGCCGCCTCATACTCGGTCGCCGCGTGATGAGCCAGCTCTTCGACAATGTCGATGTCGACGGCGTGCCCAGCGGCCCTGAGACGTTTGGAGATATCGTGCCTCCAGTTACGCATGCTTGATCCCGGCGACGAGGTGCAGGCCTTCGAAAAAGTTCTCCCAGACGCTGCGGTGATTCTTGAGGGCCTTCCGCCCGACGGGCGTCAGCCGGTAGTAGCGCCGGCGGCGCTGCCCTGCCTTCTCGACCCACCGGCCGTCGATGACGCCCTTGTCTTCCATCCGGTAGAGCGTCGGGTAGAGGGACGCCACGTGAAAGTTGATGGCCCCCCTGGAGCGTTCGCCGATCAGGCGGGCGAGGTCGTAGCCGTGGCGCTCCTGCTCGTTGAGCAGTGCGAGGATCAGCAGCTCGGCGCTGCCCCGTTTCAACTCGCGTGCGAGTGTGTCCATATATGGGCACAAAGTATATGGACAAGAGAGTGCTCGCGCAAGCGGCGCGCCGTCTAGCGGACGATCATCGGTCCCTGGACGAGCTCGCCGGCCGGGGTCGAGCGCGCGATGTCGGCCAGCACGGGACCGGGACTCTCGCCCATCGCCCGCACCGTCATCCGGTCGCCGTCGATCGTGACCAGCAGGAAGTGGCACTCGCCGGACCACGAGACCGTGTGGGCCTCCTCGAAGCCGTCGGGGCTGCGGCGCCGGATCTGGGCCCCGGCTCCAGAGACGAAATAGTCGATCCCGTCGACCTGCGAATGCTGGAAGTTGTGTTCGTGTCCGCTGAAGTGCACGCGCACGCCGCCGCGCTTGAACAGGTCGATGAGCGGCGCCATGCCGCGGGTGTTGTAGTGTAGCGGCCCCGCGCAGTACGGCGGATGGTGGCCGAACGGGACGCGCCACTTGACCCGAGCCGCTTCAGCCGCCGGAAAGGCCTTCTCGAGAAATTCCCAGTGCTTCGGGTATTCGTAGATCCGTCCCCGCCGGAAGAAATCCTCCTTCGACGTGTCGATGCACACGAACTCGATGTCGGCGGAGGCGCGGAACCGGTAGAAGAGCCCGGGCTCGAGCGACGCGCGGCCGGCTGCCTCCTCCCCCGCCAGGCGTTCCCGGAGGTACATGTTGTCCATGACCTGCCCGCGATCGTCGTGTTCTTCGGTTTCCTGCGTGTCGTGATTGCCGATCGACGGGCAGACCGGGATCCGGTTCAACACGTAGCGGTACGGCTGAAAGTAGGTGAAGAACCAGTCGTCGTCTTCGTCGCCCGAATCGCCGGTCCAGAGGAGAAACCGGCGGGAGGCGTAGATGTTGTCGCCGGTCGTGAGAATCAGGCGTGCGTCGAATTCGTCCACCGCGCGCTCGAGCGCCTGCGCGACCTCGTATTGCCGCTTGGTGGACGAGGACGGCTTGCGGATCCCGACGCCGAAGTCACCGATGACGATGAAGGAGAAGGGTCCGGCGAGGGGCGCCATCGGATCCGGCAGGGTGCGGAACGCGTTGCGGTAGACGCGGTCCCGCTGCAGGAGTCCCTGGGTCTGGGGATCCCAGTCCCAGCGGACGCCGGCGCCCCAGAGCTCGTGCTTCACCGTCACGGAGTAGACGTAGCGGGTGTCGGGTTTGAGGCCCGAGATCGCGCAGTGATTGTGGGTGTTGGTCAGCGACGAGGCGACCAGCTGTCCCGCGTCGTCGTGGACCTCGACGCGCGCAGGTCCGTACGGCTTGGAGGTGCAGCCGATGGAGTCACAGCGGGGCGGGTGGATCCACTGCAGGTCCTCGTCGTCCACGAGCTTGGCGCGTCCGTCCGTCCGCGTCTTGAAGTAGAACGCCCCCCACGCGATCAGCGCCGACTTGTGCGACAACCCCGCCAGGTAAACGTAGGGCTCCGAATGAAACTCAGGCACGTCCTTACGATACGGGGCCAGGCCCCGTTCGCGTCAACCCCTTCCAACTGCGGCAATTGCGGCTGACTCATCTGTAGGACCCCCTGAGAATGGGGCCAGGCCCCGGTCATAATCTCCGCATGGCAAAGGACACGGACCTTGATGCGTTGTTCGCGCTGCCGCTGGACGAGTTCACGGCGGCGCGGAACGCCCTCGCGAAGAACGCCGGCAAGGACGGCGCCGCAATCAAGGCGCTCAGCAAACCGCCGCTCGCCGCGTGGGCCGTGAATCAGCTGTATCGGCAGGACCGGGATCACTACGACGCGCTCATCGACGCGGCCAACGAGATGCGCCGGACGCACAAGGCCGTCATCGAGGGGAAACGGGCGGACCTGCGTTCCGCCGGGCGCGAACACGAACTGGCGCTGGAGGCCGGACTCAAAGCTACCATCGGCCTGATGAAACAGTCCGGCAATCCGGTGACGAACGCGGTGCGCCAGGCGATCCTCAACACGTTGCGGGCCCTCCCGGCGGACGAAGCGCCAGGACGCCTGACCCGAGCCCTGGCGCCGGGCGGCTTCGAGATGCTCGCCGGGATCAGCCCCGCGGCGGCACCGAAACGGACCGCCCGAACGTCCCAGGATGCCGGGACGCCCGGACCAGACCAGAAGATCGCGCCCGCGGCAAAGGACGGCCGGAAAAAGGCAGACGCGAAGGCCGAGCGCGACGCGGCACAGGCTCGTGAGCAACGCACAGCCGAGCGCGCGGTTCGCGACGCCGATCAACGGGCGAGGCGGGCTGAGTTCGAAGCCGCCCGCGCGGCGCGCGATGCCACCAGGACGGCACGTCGACTCGACGAGGTGCGAAAGGCCGTGGCCGACGCCCAGGCGGAGCTCGACACCGCGGAGCGCGAGGACGCTGAAGCGCAACGGACGAGCGAAGCAGCCGAGCGCCGGTCCAGGGACGCCCAGGCCGCGCTCGACACCACAAAATCCAAACTCTTACCGTGATTGCGAACGCCGCTTCCGAGCATTTCATACACCCGCCGTCATCGTCATGTCAGGACGCGCCGGGTTTCCGCTCCACGACACACCGCCTTGCAGGGCGTTTTGCCTCTTTTCGCAGGAGTTCCTGATGGGCTTAGGCAGCGGTAGCTCAGCATTTATTTCACTTGGCACCGCGGCACACCCCTTGATGTAGTTGCAGCATTCATGGAAATGGCCCAGCTGAAATCATCTGACCGTCGACGAACCGCCCGCACCGTCGCAGCGCCGACGCCCAAGAGCGCCGCCGACCTGCGGAAGTGGGTGATCGAACGTTTCGGGAT
>JACDBQ010000374.1 GCA_013694845.1 Acidobacteriota bacterium | reverse complement strand
TATTTGAACTCGGGGTCGGCATCCTTGAGCATCCCGATATTCGCGCCCGCGCAGAAGAACTTTTCCCCGGCACCGCGAATCACGATCACGTGGACGTTGGGATCCATTCGAGCGGCAAGGACCGCCGAATCGATTTCCAGCATCATTTCGTACGAATAGGTATTCGCGGGGGGATCACTCAGCTCGAGCGTGCTGACGCCGTCCGCGATGCTGACTCGGACCCTGGCCGCCAGCGTCACAGTTCCGTCCGCACGTATTCGAAGTTGACCGGCATCCGGTTGACCCCACGGATCGGCGGCGCGATGTAGTTGGCGAACTTGCCTGGCTCGTAGACCGGCCGCGACATGATGCTGAGCAGATATTCGCGGTCGGCCGGCGCCGGCAGCCATTCGCCTTTTCGGCGCTGCCACTCGCTGTCTGAGATCGGCGCACCACTCGGCTCGAAGTGCAGCGCCCGGAACATGCCGATCCCGCGGTTGAACTTGCGGTCCGGCAGGCGCAGGCGCTCCCCCATGCCGTGACGCTCGAAGATCTTGTTCCAGCGGACCACGCCGGCTTCGCAGTCGCCCACATACCAGTCACGCAGTACCTCGTTCATCGCCGAGCGCATCGGGATGTGCTGGCGCTCGAGCGCGACCCCGTTCGGCACGTCGAGCTCGTAGTACGACTCCCCGACGTGATGGTCCTCGAACTTCTCTTCCTGCGCGCGCCCCTTCAGGCCGTTGCCGAAGTAGGACGCGGCGTTGGTCGAAATCTCGTTGCCGTGAAGGTCGAGCGACAGGCTGAACCAGAGATTGATGAACTTCTGGATCGTCGGGATGTCGATGCCTCCGACCTTCCGCACGTCCTCGGAGAACCCCGACTCCTTGAGCAGCTGACAGGTGCGCTCGATGATCCGCGCAATGCCCGTTTCGCCGACGAACATGTGGTGGGCCTCTTCGGTCAGCATGAACCGGGTCGTGCGGGACAGCGGATCGAGAGAGCTCTCCGACAACGACAGGAGCTGCGATTTGCCGTCACGGTCGGTGAACATCGTGAACATGAAGAAGTCGAGCCAGTTCTCGATCGGCTCGTTGAACGCGTCGAGAATGCGCGGCTTGTCACGGTTCCCGCTCTGCCTCGCGAGGAGCTCTTCCGCTTCGTCGCGTCCGTCGCGGCCGAAATACGAATGCAGCAGGTAGACCATGGCCCAGAGATGGCGTCCCTCTTCCACGTTCACCTGGAACAGATTGCGCAGGTCGTACATGCTCGGGCACCGTTGGCCAAGCCAGCGCTGCTGCTCGACCGACGCAGGCTCAGTATCCCCCTGGGTGACGATCAATCGGCGCAACTGATTCCGGAATTCTCCCGGCACCTCCTGCCACACGGGTTGACCGAAGAAGTCGCCGAACCCGATCCGCCGATCGTGGACGGGATCCGCCAGGAAGATGCCCCAGCGGTACTCTGGCAGCTTCACGTATTCGAAATGCGCCCAGCCCGACGGATCGACACTGACGGCGGTGCGCACGTAGACCTGGTGATAGTCCTGGAAGCCCTGAGGCCCCATGTCCTTCCACCACTGGATGTACTGCGGCTGCCAGTGCTCCAGCGCGCGCTGAAGCCGCTTGTTGCTGGAAAGGCCGACGTTGTTGGGGATCTTTTCGGCTGAGATCATGGTTGGTGGCTCCGGCCAACGGCTCTATCACGGTGGCCACAAAGACCACGAGGAACACTAAGAAATCAAAGACTTCGTTATCGTTGTGCCCTTGGTGTTCTCGGTGGACGTCGTGTCAATTCGTTCGTGGTTCTGTTACGTGCGATTGAAATCAAACTCCGGCCGCTTCTGCGTTCCATACGCCGTCAAGGCGCCCTGCTCTCCGACGGCGTTGGGGCGGATGAAGATCCAGTTCTGCCAGGCGGTGAGACGGCCGAAGATCTTGGTCTCCATCGTCTCGGGACCGGCAAAGCGGAGGTTCGCCTCCATCCCGGTCAAGGCGTCGGGAGAGAACGCCGCGCGGCCTTCGACCGCGAGACGGACTTCGTCGTCCCAGTCGAGCTCGTCGGGGGCGAACGAGATCAGCCCCGCGTCCATCGCCGCCTGCGCATCGAAGGGCTCGCCTTCCGCCAGGACCTCCGCCACGCGCTCAGGCGTGCCGAGAAACCGGGTCTGCAGGCGCGTGAGGCCGTTGCTCATCGGGAGCGGACCACCATTCATGGCGGACAGCGCGATCGCGTTCGGCTGGTCGGGATCGTCGAGCATGTAAGATCGGTCCGCCGCCAGCGCAAGTTCGAAGAGCGACCCCACGAAGCAGCTGCCCGGCTCGATCAACGCGAAGAAGCTGCGCGAGGTCAGGTCCATCCGTTTGAGCGTCCGCTTCATGTGATGGACGATCTCGCGGACGAACCAGTGCTCCTTGTGGGTCAACAACGTCTCGTCGACGGCGAGAACGGCCGATCCATCACCCACCGTTTTTACCACGACCGTTCCGATCAACGGCTCGTTCAACCGCATCCGCAGCAGCGCGTCATCGAGCTCACGGAACGCGCGCAGCGGCCAGTACTGATCGCCGGCAGCGAGCATCGCATCGGGCGTTACAGGCTGGTCCCCCACGGGGGCAGCCACCGTCAACGTCGCGACGCGGCGCGCGCGCTCGATCTCGACGGTCACCGCCGAATAGGTCACCTTGTTCTCGGTGACCTGCGGATCCAGGGGACCGAGGGGAACGCCCGGGCCGGCGGAGGGCCGATCGGACTGTGCCGCGAGCTCGTTCGCGCGCTTCGCCACCCGCTCCCTGAACTGGCTGGTCGGATAGACCGCATCGACGAGCCGCCACTCCACCGCGCGCTTGCCGCGGACGCCTTCGGCGACCGTCCCGAAGACGTCGGCCAGATCGCGACGCACTTTACGCTTGTCGACCACGCGGGTGAGGCCTCCCGTGCCGGGGAGGACGGCGAGCAGTGGGGTTTCGGGAAGGCTTACGGCGGAATTCCCGTCGTCCACGAGAATGATCTCATCACATGCGAGGGCAAGCTCGTAACCACCGCCGGCACAGATCCCGTTCAGCGCGGCAAGGAACTTGATGCCGGAGTTTTCGCTCGCATCTTCCATCGCGAGCCGCGTTTCGTTCGTGAACTTGCAGAAGTTGACCTTCCACGCGTGGGTGGATCCCCGGAGCATGAAAATGTTGGCGCCGGCGCAGAAGATCCTCTCCTTGAGGCTGGTCACCACGACGGTGCGGACCTCCGGGTGTTCGAAGCGGATCCGCTGGAGCGCATCCGCCAGTTCGATATCGACACCGAGATCGTAGGAATTCAACTTCAGCTTGTAGTCAGGAGAGAGCCCGGCGTTCTCCTGCACATCCATCGACAGCGTCGCGATCGGACCGTCGAACGACAGCTTCCAGTGATGATAGGTGGCCGGCGATGTCTCGAAAGAGACGCGGTCCGGAGTCGTATTCGTCGCGATTGCCATCCCGGCAAGCGTACCTGCGGGCGTCGGGCTGTGTCAAGGCACTATAGTGCGTAACATCTAAGCTAAGTGTAATATAGTGCACTAATGCTGGATGACGTTCTCGCCGCGCTCGGACGCCGCGCACGCGCGCAACGCCTGGCACACGGCTGGACGCTTCGGGAAATCGCCGAACGTTCGGGCGTCTCCTCGCGCTTCCTGGTGCAACTCGAAGGGGGCCACGGCAACATCTCGGTTCGCCGCCTCGCCGACCTCGCAACGGCGCTCGAGACGACGGCGGGGGATCTTCTGACCAGCACCGCCACGCCCGTGAGGTCGGCGATTGCGCTGCTCGGACTGAGAGGCGCGGGTAAGACCACGATCGGGAAGCGGCTCGCGAGGCGCCGCCGCGTTCCGTTCGTCGAGCTCGACAAACACATCGAAAAGGCGGCGGATCTGAGTCTCGGGGAATTGTTCACGCTCCACGGTGAGGACTATTATCGGCGGCTCGAACGCGACGTCCTCACGGAGGTGCTGAGCGAGGGCAAACCGATGGTCCTGGCGACCGGCGGCGGGCTGGTGGCCTCACCCGACACCTTCGCCATGCTTCGCCGCGCTGCCGTCACGGTGTGGCTGCGGGCATCACCGGAGGACCACTGGAATCGCGTCGTCCGCCAGGGGGATCGCCGCCCGATGGCCGATCATCCGCAGGCGATGGCTGATCTGCGGGGGCTGCTCGCGCTCCGCGAGCCGCTCTACGCGATGGCCGATCACACCGTCGATACCTCTGCGGTCACGGTGGACGCCGTCGTCGACGCCATCGAACGGCTGGTCGGATAAGACTCGGTCGGTCAGCCACCCCGGGTTCGATCGTCCCAGCGCGAGAGCACCTCGCGAACCGGGCCGCTGGCCTCGAGATCGGCGGTCAGTTCCGGTGCCTTTGCGCCAGCGTTCAGCAGCAGTTCCACCGTGCCCGCATAGTCTCCCGTCCGGCATCGCCAACCGTGGACAGAGCCATAAATTGCCCAGAAGAGCGGGGTCCCTGCGTAATCGTGATCGGTGATCTCGAGAGGCGGACTGTGCTGCAACACCAGGCGAGCGAGGTCGGTACTGCCGTGCCAGGCGGCCCAATGCAGCGCCGTACCGCCGTGCTGTCCGCGGGCGGCCACGGGCCATCCGGCGGCAAGCATCAACCGGAGCCCGACAAGATTCTCATCGCGCGCGGCATCCGGCAGTTTCGTCGGACAGCGACCGGGTCAGGCCTGGACGACGAGCCAACGTTTCTCGTACGTCGGTGTCATCACCGATTTCGCAGGCGACCGCGAGCCGAAGGTCGTCGGGCGTGCGATCCATCAGGAGCCGCAGCACGCCGGGCCGGGGTCGATTCGTGATCGATGTCGCGCGCATCGATATCGGCGCCGTGATCCAGGAGCCACTGGGCAACGGCGATCGAGGATGCGAAATGGAGCGCCGTCTGACCATCACCGCCGCGCGCGTGCACGAGGGCGGGGTCGGCCGACACCAGCGCGTCGAGCCGATCGATCATCCCCAGCCTCGCGGCCGCATGGACGTCCACCACGGCTCCCCGGGAGATGAGGAGCTCGGTGAGCGAGCCGTCGTGGTCGAGCACGCCGAAGCTCCCGGCCCACCAGTCGCTTCGCGCGTTGATGTCAGCACCGGCCCGGTGAAGCACGTCGACCATCTCGCGGTCGTTGCGATGGACAGCACAGAGCAGCGGGGTGGCACCGAACGGCTCATCGGGCA
>JACDBQ010000373.1 GCA_013694845.1 Acidobacteriota bacterium | reverse complement strand
GCACGCCGTCATCGAACTGCGGCGGCGATGCCCTTGTCAACTGCATTGATCCTGCGGCGTATGCGCAGCCGGCTCTGTACACCTTCGGCAGTGCGACACGCAACCATCTGCGGGGTCCCGGGCGCGTGATCACCGACCTGTCGCTGGCCAAGAACTTCGTGGTTGGCGGGCCGACGGTGCTGCAGGTCCGCATCGAAATGTTCAACGTGTTCAACACGGCGAACTTCAATAACCCGAACGCGGTGTTTGGCACGGGAAGCTTCGGGCGTATCACCTCCACCCAGACGGCGATGCGCCAGATGCAGCTGGGGGCCAGACTCACGTTCTGAGCTCTGCTCGACGCCATCGGATCCGGATTCCGGGTCCGGTGGCTTCTCCCGCTAACGGCCCTACGATCCCGACCACATGACCACTTCAGGTTGCCGGGGGCCTGCACCCGGAGCCGCGTCGAAATGTTCACTACGGTCAACCGAAGCATGGCGAAGAAATCCACCGGAACGTCGACGAGAACACGACGCCAGGTACTGACCGCAGGGCTTGCCGGGGTGGCTGGTGCTGCGGTCACCGCGGCGCAGACCGCCGAGCCGCAAAACGGCGCGACAGGGGTACCCCAGGCCTGGACGCCCAAGAAAGAGGTCGTTCTGCGACCGGGCCAGAAGCCCTCTCCGAACGCGCTGCTCTCCTCCTGCATCCGTTCGGGGCACCTGCTGTTCGTGGCAGGCATCGGCGGGTGGTACCCGGATCGGCGGAAGGAACCGGGCGATATCAAGGTCCAGATCCAGGGCGCGCTGACGACGATGAAGGAAATCCTGGAGAACGGCGGATCCTCGATGGCCAACGTCCTGAAAGTGCACATGACCGTCGCGGACCCGAACAAGAACATCGCGTTACTGAACGAAGGCTATCGCGGGTTCTTCCCCGATCCTCCGCCGGCCCGCTCCTACTCGGCGGCCGGGGCTGATCAGATGGGTCGTGAAGGCGTCCTCGTGCAGATCGACTGTGTCGCCTACGTGGACTGACAGGGCGGTTTCGATACCGACGGGAGAGGGAAGTAGCCTGGCAGCATGAGTACGGTCGACTGGATCGGCGGACTGGTCGTTCTTGGTTTCGTGCTGGTGGCGGTCAGGATGCGCGGAACCCGCGCGTCTGGGTTTGCCTTCACGATCTGGGTGGCGGCGTTCGTCTCGGCGGCCATGTTCTACCCCACGGCCTTCCGCAGCTGGTTCGGCTACGAACTGCGCGGCCTCATCGTACCGCTCATCCAGATCATCATGTTCGGCATGGGCACGCAGCTGACGCTCGGCGATTTCAGACGCGTTCTCCTCATGCCGAAACCTGTCCTGATCGGCATCGCGCTGCAGTTCTCGATCATGCCGTTTCTCGGAAAAGGGGTTGCGATCCTCTTCACGTCGGACCCTGAGGTCGCGGCGGGGATGGTGCTGGTCGGCTCGGCGCCCGGGGGAGTCGCGTCGAACGTCATGGCTTACCTGGCCGGGGGGAACGTGGCACTTTCGGTAACCATGACCGCCTGCTCGACTTTGCTGGCGCCTCTCGCGACTCCGGCGATGTTCAGCCTGCTGGCCGGACAGTACGTCGACGTCCCCTTCGTTCCCATGATGATCACCATCCTGAACATGATCATCGTTCCGGTGGCAGGGGGGCTCGTGGTCAACTGGGTGCTGGTTCGCGCGGCGGGAGCATACCCGGCGATGGCGGCCGTGCCTGCCGCCATCATGCGGGCGCTCCCTGTGGTGTCGATGGTCGCGATCTGCCTGATCATCGCGATCATCACGTCGCTTTCCCGCGACGCGCTGCTGGCGGGACGTTTCGTTGCGGCCATCATTGCGGCGGCCGCCGTGCACAACGGCGCCGGCTACCTTTTCGGCTATTGGGGGGCACGCGCGGCGGGTCTGAACGAGAGCGATGCCAGGACTGTTTCGATCGAGGTCGGCATGCAGAATGCCGGCATGGCATCGGGGCTGGCGATCAGTGTGCTCAAGAGCCCGATGGCGGCGCTGGCGCCTGCGGTCTTCGGTCCCTGGATGAACATGAGCGGTGCGGTCCTGGCCTCCTGGTGGGCCAGCCGTCCCCCTGAGCCGTCGGGCATGGCCGGGGAGTCGGGGCGTGAGCCGTCGGTCGAACGGACGGCTGCGTCGCGCCGACATGGCTCCTGAAATTTCGAACTAACCTTGAGCGTTCCTGACATCCCATACATTGTGACCGTCTGATGCCTTCACCACCCGTCCACTCCAAGAAACCTCCGCCCGCCACCAAACCCCCGGCAATCGGCCGCTACTGGAGGGCCAATCTCCGGCTCATGGGGATCCTGCTGGCCGTGTGGGCGCTCGCCGGACTGGGAGCGGGCGTCCTGTTTGCTGATTACCTGAACGAGCTGGGGTCGCTCGGCGGCTTTCCGCTCGGCTTCTGGTTCGCGCAGCAGGGCAGCATCATCATCTTCATCCTGCTGATCCTCATCTACGCGGTCGCGATGAACCGGCTCGACGCGAGGCACCATCGGGAGATGGCAGAGCAGTCCAGGGAGTCGTCGCGATGAGCGTTCTTGTCTGGACCTACATTTTTGTCGGCGTGACCTTCGGGCTGTATCTTGGCATCGCCTGGTTTTCTCGCGTGAAGGACACCCGCGGTTTTTACGTCGCAGGCCGCGGCATTCCGGCGTTCGTGAACGGCATGGCCACCGGGGCCGACTGGATGAGCGCCGCGTCGTTCCTGTCGATGGCGGGGCTGGTTTCGACGATGGGGTATGCCGGCGGCGTCTACCTCATGGGCTGGACCGGCGGATTCGTGCTACTGGCCCTGCTGCTCGCACCTTACCTCCGCAAGTTCGGGCACTTCACGGTACCTGACTTCATCGGCGATCGGTACGAGTCGTCGTCGGCACGCGTCGTGGCAGTCATCTGCGCGGTCTTCGTCAGCTTCGTTTACGTGACCGGACAGATGCGCGGCGTGGGCGTCGTGTTCGCTCGCTTCCTCGAGGTGGACATCAATGTCGGGGTGGTGATCGGGATGACCATCGTCTTCGTGTACGCCACGCTGGGCGGCATGAAGGGGATCACGTGGACGCAGGCGGCGCAGTACTGGGTGCTGATCACGGCATTCCTCGTACCGGCCATCGCCATCAGCTACCGGCTCACGGGGCAACCCCTGCCGTCGATCGGGATGGGCAGCACTCTGACCGGCGACGGAACGTACCTGCTGGAGCGGCTGAACCAGATCCATGCGGATCTTGGCTTTTCCAGTTACACCGAACCGTTTGCCAATCCGGCGTGGCACAAGCTGAACGTGTTCTGCACCACGCTGGCCCTGATGGTGGGCACGGCCGGGCTGCCGCACGTCATCGTGCGCTTCTACACCGTCCGGACGGTCTCGGCCGCGCGGTGGAGCGCGTTCTGGGCGCTCCTGTTCATCGGCATGCTCTACCTGACGGCGCCAGCGACGGCGGCCTTTGCGCGCTACTACATGATCCAGAGCCTGCAGGGCCAGGCAATTGAGGATCTGCCCCAGTGGTTTCGGAGCTGGGAACGAACGGGGCTCATCCTGTGGCTCGATGACGGCGACGATCGGCTTCGCTATTCGAACAGGGTGGACAACGAGATCTTCCGGAGCGGCGGGCTGACCGCGGCGCAGCTGTCGGAGATCCGCGGGGAGCATGAACGCTGGCTTGCCGGCCGCCCCAACGGAGTCGAAGGCCGCGCGGTCATGCGAGGACTCGGCCTGAGCGGTCCCGACACCGACATCATCGTGCTGGCCACGCCCGAAATGGCTGGCCTTTTCAACTGGATCATCGCCCTGGTCGCGGCGGGAGGTCTGGCGGCTGCGCTCTCCACCGCCAGCGGCCTGCTGCTGGTGATCTCCTCCAGCGTCGCGCATGATCTCTACTTTCGGATCATCAACCCTCAGGCCTCGGAAGCCAAACGGCTGGTCGTCGGCCGCACCACGATCGGCCTGGCGGTGGTGGTCGCCGGCATCTTCGGCATCTATCCACCAGCATTCGTCAGCCAGGTCGTGGCCTTCGCGTTCGGGCTTGCCGCATCCAGCTTCTTCCCCGCGATCCTCCTCGGGATCTTCTCGCGGCGAGTGGGTACTGTCCCGGCGGTCGCAGGGATGATCGTCGGGATCGGCTTCACGACGTTCTATATCATCGGAGATGTATTCCTGGGCATGCCGGCATGGCTGTTCGGCATCAACGCGCAGGGCATCGGGGCGGTCGGGATGGCGCTCAACTTCGCCGTCGCCATCCTGCTGACGCCCTTCTTCCCGCCCCCGAGCGAGACAGTGCAGCGGATTGTCGAGAACATCCGCGAGCCCGAGGGTGTCGGACCGGCGGCCGTGATCGAAACGGCGCCGGAGCACTGAGTCGAAGGAGGGTGTGGTGAAGGTATTCCCGCGGCTGGCAGGGTTGGTGGCCGTCCTGGCCGGCGTCGTTCCGATGGGGTTCATGTCGGCAACAGCGCCGTCAGATGCCGCGTGGCTGCAGTGGGGCGGTCCTACGCGTGACTTCGTCGTGCGATCGGCACCGCTCGCTGATGAATGGCTGGAGACCGGCCCAAAACAGGCCTGGAGCCGGCCGCTCGGTGAGGGCCACTCCATGATCCTCGCCGAGGGCAACCGGCTCTACACCATGTACCGGCCCGGACGGGCGACCGTGCAGGATCCCTGGGCAGCCGAGGAGATGGTCATCGCCCTCGACGAGGCGACCGGGCGGACCGTGTGGGAGCACCGCTACCCTGCAAGGCCTCTCGATTTCAAGTACGGCGCCGGGCCGCACGCAACCCCGTTGATCGTGGGGGACCGGCTGTTCACGGCCGGGACCAACAATCAGCTCTTCGCGCTCGACAAGCGCACCGGCAAAGCGCTCTGGTCCCACGACCTGGTCAAGGAATTCGGCGCGCAGGAGACGCTCCTCAGGTGCCCGGTCAAGGCCGGGATGTCGGCGAGCCCGATCGCGTACGGCGACACGGTCATCGTGCTCGCCGGCGGGGCGGGCCAGGGTGTGATGGCGTTCGACCAGCGAACCGGCGCGGTGGTATGGAAAAGCGGTGACCTCAACGTGGCACAGGCCTCGCCCATCCTGATCGATGTGGATGGCGAAACGCAGCTCGTGGTCTTCAGCGGTCTCGCGGTCAGCGGCTTCGATCCCCGCGATGGACGTCTCCTCTGGAGCCATCCGCACGACACGCGCTACGACATGAATATGGGGACGCCGATCTGGGGGCCTGACAAGCTGCTCTTCGTCACCTCGGCGTACGACAACGGCTCGCGGATGCTTCACCTGAGACGGCAGGGGGGCGTCACCAGGGTGGAGGAGCGCTGGCACACCTTGCGGATGCGGGTGCAGTTCACGAGTTCCATCCGGATGGGTGACTTCATCGTGGGATCCAGCGGCGACTTCGGCCCGATGTTCCTCACTGCCGTGGACGTCGCAACTGGCGCCGTGTTGTGGCAGGATCGTCGGTTCTCGCGCGCGAACCTCCTGCTCGCCGACGGCAAGCTCGTCGTGCTGGACGAGGAGGGCATGCTGGGGCTCGCGCGGGCCACGCGAGCCGGTCTCGAGGTGCTGGCACAGAGCCAGGTGCTCGCCAGCTGGTCCTGGACCACGCCGACGCTGGTGGGATCAAACCTCTACATCCGCGACAAGAAGACCATCGCGAAACTGGAACTGCCGCAGCGGTAGCGCTCCCGTGCGGCGCATCCCCCCGCCAGGCTGACGGCGACGTGGCGTTGCCGCCTGTCCTCAGGTGGCGATGGGCCGGCCCCTCGGAATACGGATCGTGGGCCGCTCCTCGGGGTACTGGTGCCGGGTGGCGGTAAATTTGGCGTCCAGGTACTCGCCCATGTAAAGCGTGCCCGAGATCGTCTCGCCGGCAGCCGTGCCCGCGAACGTGAAGGTGATATTGGCGCCGGGACGGGGCTCGGTGCTCCGGAGCGTCACCTTGTCCCCCTCGACCGTGCCAATGAGGTCGCGCGTGGTGAAGTCGCCCTCGTGCGAGCCCTCGACCCAGTTGCCGTCCTGTTCGATGAACAGGGTGTGCTGACTGGTGCTGCTGAAGAACTCGATCTGCACGTTCCAGCGGCCGCTGAAGTCTGCCGCCGGGGCGGCCACCCGCGTCGATTGTGGGCTGCGTTTCTGGACCAGCAGGGAGCGGATCCGCTCCGCCGCGATCTTGTCATCGCCCGGCTGCATCATCCATGCAGTGACCGAGATCGACGTGCCCGCCGGATCCGGTTTGCCACCCCCGCCGCCCCCGGCGCCGACCGCAATACGCGGCTTGGTCCTGGCGAGCTCATCGGCCAGGTCCGCTCCCGTGATGTGCAGTTTGGCCGGATCCCACGAGATCACCAGCGAAGGGCTTCGGTTGGACAAGCCAGCCCGCTCACGAACCTCCGTCGTCACCCCGTCAACGGTGGTGACGCGCCTGGAGATGTTGTCGAGCCACGAGAGCCACGTCTTCCACTCCCCTTCGTGATCGCGCTTGACCCACGCCTCAACGGCCGCCAGCATGCCCAGCATTTCTTCCCGGCCCACCTTGTTGTCACGACCGGGTCCGTGGTGCGGCGAGCTGGCCTGCCACGCCGACATGAGCAGATTCTTGCGACCGAGCAGCACACCGGCGCACTGCGGCCCGCGGATCGCCTTACCCCCGCTGTAGGCGACCACGGTTGCGCCACGCTGCAGGTGCACGTTCGGAATAGTCAGGATCTCGGCAGCAGCATCGACAAGAATCGGTACGCCTCTGGGTTGAGCGTACCTGGCGATCGCATCGAGAGGCACAGGGTCCGACGTCTGGTCCTCCGACAGGAGGTAGATCATCGCCGTCCGCGGCGTGATCGCGTTCTCCAGGTCCTCGGGTTTTTCGATGGTGATGATCGTCACGCCGATGTTGCGCACCGCGGCGTCGTACGAGTTGCGCGAGCCCCTGGGGATGATCACCTCGGTCTTGTCGAAGCCGGTCAGGTCCGGTATCCGGACCAGCCGCTCGGGATTTCCGCCGGTGACGCAGGCCGCGGTCACGTGCTTCAGGCCGGCGGCACACCCGGCCGACACCATGCCCCACTCGGCGCCGGTCAGCTCGGCCAAGCGCTGACCGATCCCGTCCGCCAGCTCGTCCAGCTGGACGTAATACTGGGAGGCCGCTTCCATCGCGGCGCGCACCTCGGGCCGCTCGACGGAGCCGCCGATGATGGTGAAGGTGCCGCGGCAGTTGATGATGGGCTCCACGCCGATCGACTGATAGATTTGTGGCCCTGGAATCAGGGGGCCGGTCGCCGCCCCGACAACCCGTGCTCCGCCGAGCAATACCGGCAGGGCGAGCACGTTCCCGATCTGGAACAGCTCACGCCTCGTGACAC
>JACDBQ010000371.1 GCA_013694845.1 Acidobacteriota bacterium | reverse complement strand
AGCGGAGCTTGGTGCGTCGGCGTTCCTCCAGGGCCGCTCGGCCGGCGGACGGTCAAGGCTGCGTGGTTGTCCGCGTGTCGCGGGCGCGGTCCGTGGGGTGGTGCTGGTGGAAACGATGGCTTGCACTGGCCCCGGCGCGATGGCTTGAAGTGGCCCCACCTGGCGTCGGTTGTTGTTGGTGTTGATGTTGCCTGATCTGCCCGGTCAGGGGAAGACGCGCCGGTCGTCGGGGAGCCGGCGCGCGTAGCGCGACGGCGAGTCGGCGATCGGCGCGTGCGCGCCTTCCGGGCGGGGGTCATGCCCGTTTTCCGCCTTGGCGTTCGAGGCCGTGGCGGAATCGCCAGCTCTCGTTGCCGGTGTCGATGATGTGCGCCCGATGCGTGAGCCGGTCGACGACGGCCTTCGCGAGCCGGGCGTCGGGGAACACTTTCGTCCACTCCCCGAACGGCAGGTTGGTCGTGATGATCAGGCTGCCGCGTTCGTGTCGTTCGGAGAGGACCTGGAAGACGAGCTCGGCGGCACCGTCAGGCAAGGCCAGGTAGCCAAGCTCGTCGCAGACCAGCAGCTCGATCCGGGCGTAGCGGGCGACGACTCTGGCGAGCTCGCGGTTGCCCTGAGCTTCTTGGAGCTCGTTCGCCAAGCCGGCGAGCGTGGTGAACCGGACGCGGCGTCCTTGGTGGCAGGCGCAGACCCCGAGGGCTGTCGCCAGCATCGTCTTGCCAGTCCCGCTGTCGCCGATCAGGATCACGCTCTCGCGGTCATCGATCCAAGACCCTTCCGCGAGGGCGGCGATCGTAGCCTGCGGGACCTTCGGGTTGTCCTGGAAGCGGAAATCCTCCAATCGTTTGATCTGCGGGAACCTCGCGTCGATCAGCCGTCGCTTCTCCCGCCGCTCAGCGCGTTCGGCCATCTCGGCCTCCAGCAGCGCGCCGAGATATGCGACCGGGGTTTGCTGCTCGCGGAGCGCTTCCGCAGCGAGCGGTTTGAATCGGCGGCGGACGGTCGGGAGTTTCAGCTCGATCGCGTGCGCCTCGATCAACGCTTCCAACGCAGCGGTTTGCGCGTTCCGAGCGGGCGTGCTGGTCATCGTGTTCCTCCGAGCAGCTGGTCATAGTCGGTCAGGTCCGGGGCGGGCCGCTCATGCGCGGCGAGCCTGGACGGCAGGTCGCTCAGCGCCGTAATCACAGCTGGTGGGGTGTCAGCGCGGCGGGCGAGCACAGCGACCGCGCGTCCGTCGATCGCGCCGGCGGTCAGCGCGCCACGGACCGCGAGCGCCACACGGTCCGGGCCGTGATCGCGGCAGAGAAGCAGCACGTCGATCATCTGCCCAGCGGCGTCCGAGCGTCCGTAGCGGTCGGTCAGCGCGGCCCACAGCTCGTCGAAGCAGCCCGGCCACCGGCCGCGGTCGCGTTCCTGGCTGAGAGCCACAGAATGCTCCAGGCCGCCGGGCTTGCGGGCAAGCAGCTCGAGGTAGTGATCGAGCTGCGCGCTCGTGCCGGACCTGCCGTGCAGCCGCTCGTGCCGGGCGACCTCGACGCCGCCGTGGTTGACCACGATCTCTCTGGCACCGATCCTGGCTGAGACCTTCAGCCCGGCCAGCTTGACCGGCACCGAGTACCGGTTCTGCCGGACCGTGACCAGCGATTTCGCGTCGACCCGCGGTGCGGCCGACTCGCACGCGTCGAACGGGTCGACTGGCAGCGCGAGCAGCAACGGCCGCTCGACCTGCCACGCGTCCCGGATCGTGACCGGCCGCCCATCGATCCGGCGGCCGAGATCCGACTCGCATCCAGCCAGCAGCATCCGGTTCAACTCGCTGAGACCGGCGAGCTGCGGGACGGGCACCAGATGATTCCGGCGGTGCCGCCCGACCTCGCCTTCGACGCCACCCTTCTGATGGGCCCCTTCCAAGCCCGGAGTCATGAACTCAGACGCGAACAGGTAATGCGACCGCAACGCGACGAACCGGTCGGACTCGACCCGCCGACGCCCCTTCAAGACCTTCTTCACCGCCGACTTCAGATTGTCGAACCGGATCTGTGGGAACACGCCGCCGAACCACTCGAACGCCTGCACGTGCAACTCCAGGAACGCCTGCTGCGATTCGACCAGCGACGCCTGACAGAACGCCGCGCCCGAGAACGACGCGCGCATCACGAACAGATGGACCGTCGTCGCGACACCGCCGAGCACAACCTCGGCCTGGCCCCAATCGACCTCCGCCTCAGCACCGGGCGCATGCTCCTGCGGGATGAACACCTCGCCGACCGCGAACCCCAACTCGCGCTTGCGCAACCTGACGTGCTGACGGACCGACGACTCCGCGACGTCCGCTCCGTGCTCATCAACGAGGCGTTGATGGATCCGCTTCGCGGTATGCCGCTGCTTCCGCGGCGCGATCCGATCGGCCAGCAACCACCCATCGATCACCGCCCGATACGCCCCGAGCTTCGGCGCCGGCCTCCCAGCCGGCGCTCGCTTCACCGGCGGCACCGGCGACTCCAGCGCCTGCTTCACCGTCCGACGATGCACCCCATGACGTGCCGCCAACCCGCGGATCGACACGCCCTCACGATCACGATCCCGTCTGATCTGCTCGAACTGTTCCACTCTGGATTCCACTTCCTCCGGGCCTCCGCTCAAGCGCTCGAGATGAGCGCCCAGCGTCAACCCACGATCGGACGGAGGTGGGGCCAGTTCAAGACATCACAGTGGGGCCAGTTCAGAGCATCGTTCCCACGCCTTCGAAACCGAAGATCGGCAGGTAGTTGATGAGCTGACCGAGCGCCTCAGTGGGTGTAGTGGCGCCGGCTGCCGAAAGCCTGATGCCGTACTTGGCATCAGCGAGAGCGCGCGGTTGGGGTCGAACTCGAATACGTAGCAAGTGGGCTTGAGAACGTGCCGCGCATGATCAGGCTTCTGCTCGCTCCAGGGTGACTGGACACGGAAGGCGGCTTGGAAGTACGACTCGGGCGACTTGAGCGAGCGGAGCATCAAGAT
>JACDBQ010000349.1 GCA_013694845.1 Acidobacteriota bacterium | reverse complement strand
GGCGGGCTACCCGCCGGCGCCTCCCTCGGGCCGCAGGCGCTACCTGTTCATCAGCGACTTCATCATGCCCATGCCGCCGCCCTTTTTCTTTCCGAGGCCGGCCATGCCACCCAGTTGCTTGAGCATCTTCTGCATCTGCACGAACTGCTTGAGCAGCTTGTTCACCTCTTCGACCGACGTGCCGCTTCCCCGGGCGATCCGCTTCCGGCGCTGCCCGTTGATCAACTGGTGGTTCCGGCGTTCCTTCAGCGTCATCGAGTTAATGATCGCTTCGACGCGCCCGAGTTGCTTGTCGTCGACCTGGCCGCGCGCGGCAGTCATTTCCTTCAGGTTACCCATGCCGGGCAGCATCCCGAGGATCTGTTCGATCGGCCCCATTTTCTTGATGGTGCGCAGCTGATCCCGGAAGTCCTCGAGCGTGAACGCGTTCTTCCGGATCTTCTCTTCGAGTTTTTCGGCGTCTTCGACCGAAACGGCCTCTTCGGCCTTCTCGATCAGCGAGAGTACGTCGCCCATGCCCAGCACGCGCGACACCACGCGGTCAGGGTGGAACGGCTCGAGGTCCTGCAGCCGTTCGCCGCTGCCGACAAACGCGATCGGGACACCGACGACACCGACGACTGACAGCGCCGCGCCCCCGCGCGCGTCGCCGTCCATCTTCGTGAGTACGACGCCGGTCACCCCGATGCGGCGATTGAATTCACCCGCGCTCTTGATCGCGTCCTGGCCGGTCATCGCATCGGCGACGAACAACAGGTCCGTCGGCTGGACGATCGATTTGATCGCCTGCAACTCCGTCATCAGGTCGTCGTCGATGTGCAGCCGTCCGGCCGTGTCGACGATGACGACGTCGAAGCCGGCGTGCTTCGCTTCCGTCAGCGCGCCCGATGCGCGCTTGACCGGATCCATCTCGCCGGCTGGATCGTGTACCCGCACGCCGGCCTGTTTGGCGACGACATTCAGCTGCTCGATGGCGGCCGGACGCCGAACGTCGGTCGACACGAGAATCGGATGCTTTCCCTGCTTGGCCAGCCATCGTCCGAGCTTCCCTGTTGTCGTGGTCTTCCCGGACCCCTGGAGGCCGAGCATGAGCACCACCCGCGGACGCTGCTGCGTCGCTGGCAGCCCCCCTTGCGTGTCGCCGAACAACGCCAGCATCTCGTCCCGGACGATGCGGACGACCTGCTGTGCGGGCGTGAGGCTTTTCAGAACGTCCTGATCGACCGCCTTGTCGCGAACGCGGTCGATGAACGCCTTGACGACCTTGAAATTGACATCGGCTTCGAGCAGCGCCATCCGGATCTCGCGGAGCGCCGCCTCGACGGTCTCTTCCGTGAGCCGCACTTCCCCGCGAAGGGAGCGAAACACCCCCTGCAGCCGGTCGCTGAGCGATTCAAACATGGATTCGGATTCGGGCGCCCTGCGGCTGTAAGAGCTTCAGGCGCAAACGGTTATGGTAGTAGAGGGAGGGGGAAGTGTCAAGGTTCCGAGGGCAAGGTTCCAAGGGGTTCCAATCGGTTCCAGGGGGGTCCAGGGGGGTCCAGGGGTTCTGGGTTCCGAACCGAGAACCGATTGGAACCCTTGGAACCGATTGCAACCCCTTTGGAATACATTCTCCCTACACTCCCGTAAGCTTATGCCCCAACTTCTCCTTCTTGGTCGTGAGATAACGCCGGGTGTGTTCCGACGCGGGGATTTCGAGCGGGATCCACTCGCTCACGGACAGGCCGTATCCCTCCAGACCGACGAGCTTGCGCGGGTTATTGGACAAGAGGCGCATCGACTTCACCCCGAGATCCCGCAGGATCTGCACCCCGATGCCGTAATCCCTCTGGTCGGCCTTGAAGCCGAGGCGTTCGTTCGCCTCGACCGTATCGAGACCCTGGTCCTGAAGCTCGTATGCGCGGATCTTGTTCGACAGGCCGATGCCCCGCCCTTCCTGGTTCAGATACAGGAGGACGCCCCGACCCGCGGCCGCGATTTTGTTCATGGCGCTCTCGAGCTGCGAGCCGCAGTCGCATCGGGCCGAACGGAAGACGTCGCCAGTGAGGCAGCGGGAGTGGACCCGCACCACCACATCTTCCCCGTCGCCGACCTCGCCTTTGATCAACGCGACATGGGTCTCGCGGTCGATGACACTCTCGTACGCGATGACGCGAAAGTCGCCGTGTTCGGTCGGCAGCGCGGAGGAGGCCACCCGTCTCACCAGACCCTCAGTCCGCATGCGGTACTGGATCAGGTCCGCGACCGTGATCATCAGCAGCTTGTGCTTCCTGGCGAACTTCGTGAGCTCGGGGACACGCGCCATGGTCCCGTCAGGATTCATGATTTCGCAGATGACCCCGGCAGGATAGAGACCCGCGATCCGGGCGAGATCCACGGCGGCTTCGGTCTGCCCGGCACGGACGAGGACCCCGCCGTCCCGCGCGCGCAAGGGAAACATGTGACCGGGGCGCGCGAGGTCGGCGGGCCGCGTATTCGGATCGATCGACGCCAGCACCGTCGCCGCGCGATCGGCCGCCGAGATCCCGGTGCTCGTCACCCCCTTGGCTTCGATCGACACGCAAAAGGCGGTGTCGAACGCCGTCGTATTCTGCGCGACCATCAACGGCAGATCGAGCTCCTCGAGCCGGGACTGGGTCATCGGCATGCAGATCAGCCCGCGCCCGTGGGTGGCCATGAAGTTGATGACGTCGGGGGTGACCTGCTCGGCCGCAATCGTCAAATCCCCTTCGTTCTCCCGGTCCTCATCGTCGACGACGATGATCATCTTGCCGTCACGGATCGCGGCAACGGCTGCCTCGATCGACGCGAATGGAGACTTGGGCGGACCGGCCTTCTTCGTGGGCGTGGGCATGACCAGTTCTACTTGCTGAGGTGCAGTTTCCCGGGCTCGCTGCCTGGTGCTGTGCGATCCAGGTGCGCGATTGCGATCGCGCGCGCGACGTACTTGCCGAGTATGTCGCACTCGAGGTTCACGACATTCCCTTCCTTCGCGTGCTGCAGGTTCGTGTGCGTCCAGGTGTAAGGAATGATCTGAACATCGAAGCGCTTCGCGTCGGCCCCCGCCACCGTGAGGCTAATTCCATCGATCGCGATCGATCCCTTTCGCACGATGGAGGAGGCCAGCTCGAAGGGGAAGGTGATGGTCAGCCAGAAGAACTCGTCTTCCTGCCGAAGGTCGTCGATCGACCCGGTCGCATCGACATGACCCTGCACGAAGTGCCCGCCGAGGCGAGCGTCGGCCCGCAGCGGCCTCTCCAGATTCACGATCACGCCTCTCGCGATCGCGCCCAGGTTGCTCACTCGGGAAGTCTCCGGCGAGACGTCCGCATGGATGCCGTGCGCATCAGCGGAGACCACGGTGAGGCAGACGCCATTCACCGCCAGGCTGTCTCCTGGTTGCATCTCCGTGGCCAACGAAGTCGTGACGCGCAGACGGAACCCGGCGGGCGTCGGCTTGACCTCCGAAATCTCACCAACGCCTTCAATCAGTCCGGTGAACATACCCCTCCAGCAGCACGTCATTCCCGACCGGTCGCGCACTGCGTTCTGTCACGCGGGTGGCGGTCATCACCGGCTCCTGCAGCCACTCCACGCCGTCGTCACCGAGGACGCGATCGGCCACATACATCTGGACGCGGTCGATCACCCGGGCGTCCCAGAAAGCGCGGTGCAATTCTGCGCCGCCTTCGATCACGACCGAGCTGACGCCCCGAAGCGCCAGTGCTTCGAGCGACGACACGACCGACCGTCCGTCGTCAAGCACCAGGATCTCGGCGCCGGCGGTGCGCAGGGCCTCCGCGCGCGGCGTGGCGTCCCTCACGACCCGAGCGGTAGCGACGATTATTACCGCCCCGGCGTTCAGCGTCGAGAAGAGCCGCGCCGTGGGGGGCGTGCGGAGTCGCCGGTCGTAGACGATTCGTGTGAGTGGCCGCTGACGGAACGCCACGCGCGCGGTCAGCAGAGGATCGTCCTGGAGCACGGTGCCTGAACCCACGGCAATCGCGTCCACTTCCGCGCGGTCCCGGTG
>JACDBQ010000369.1 GCA_013694845.1 Acidobacteriota bacterium | reverse complement strand
CGCTTCGCGCGGCGGCCCTACGACGCCCTCGGCAGATCCGGCGGTAGCTGTTGTATTGCCCGGGAGGCGAGGCAACTCGGCGGCGGTCGGCCCGCGTCTGTCACGATGGCCCGGCGATGCCCGCGCTTGCCCCGCCACTAACCGTCAGCGTCCTCATCTGCGCGTATACGGAGCGCCGCTGGCCGCTCCTCTCCGCGGCGATCGACTCGCTGCGGTCACAGCGACGTCGCCCGGACGAGACCGTGCTTGTAATCGATCACAACGCCTCGCTGCTCGCCCGCGCGGCCGAGCCGTTCCCGGACGTGCAGGTCGTGCGCAATGTCGAAGCGCAAGGGCTGTCGGGCTCCCGCAACACGGGCGTGCACCACAGCCGCGGGGACGTCTTCGTGTTCCTCGACGACGACGCGGTGGCCGATGTCGATTGGCTTTCATCGTTGATAGAGCCCTTCGACGACCCGCTCGTGCTAGGCACGGGGGCTTCTCGTCGCCGGTCTGGGAGGCACCGCGGCTGCAGTGGTTTCCATCTGAGTTCCTGTGGACGGTGGGCGCCAGCTGGACTGGCCTGCCCGAGCAGCGTGCGCGGGTGCGCAATCCCATGGGTGGAACCATGGCCTTCCGGCGCGAGGCCTTCGTGCGCGTCGGCGGTTTTTCGCACGGCGTCGGACGCATCGGCCACACTCACGCGGGGTGTGAAGAGACCGAGTGGGCTATCCGGGTGCAGCAGGCGATGCCGGATCGCCACATTCTGTACGTCACGGAGGCGCGCATCTTCCACCACTCCGGCCGACCGCGCGACGTGGCGCTACTTCCTGTCCCGGTGCTGGAGCGAAGGACGGTCGAAGGCAGTCGTGACGGACCTGGTAGGACGAACGGACGGCCTGGCCAGCGAGCGCTCTTACGTCAGCCGGGTCCTGCCTCGAGGTCATCATCGGTATGCGCGACGCGCTGCGCGGTGATTTCCTTGGGCCGGCTCGGTCTGCGGCCATCGTCGCAGGCCTGCTGGCTACGACGGCCGGCTACGTGCAGGCGAGCCTCTCGATGCGTGCCGCTGGCCGCGCGGCCGCGCGTCGACGGCCTGAGTCCTCGGGCGGCACGATGCGGCTGACGATGTCAGGACTGCGCAAGAACCGGTACATCCGGCGCTGCATCCGGCGGCTGGGCACAGCGCGCGTCATCGTCGGGCTTCGGCTGCTCGAATTCCCGTTGCGCCACGCGGTTCGGCTCGTCGTCTCCCGCTTGTCGCGCGAGCGCGGAGTGCTGGTCTTCGGGGCTCCGCTGGACCGGTTCGCAGACAACACCGCTTACCTCTTCCTCAGGCTGTCCGGCTCGCCCCGGCTGCGATGCGTCTGGGTGACCGGTTCCGCGGAACTCGTCGAGCGGCTCCGAGCCGCCGGGCACGAAGCCGAGCTGCGGATGTCGATCGCGGGACTTCGCGTTTGTCTGCGTGCGGAGTGGTACGTCGTAAGCTCGTACGCAGCGGACGTCAACCGGTGGACGCATGACGGTGCGCGCCTACTGAACCTCTGGCACGGCATCCCACTCAAGACGATCGAGCGCGACATCGCGAACGGCCCGATGTCCTTCATCTACAGGGCCCGATCACGCCGCTCGCTCCTCGCCCAGGCCCTCGTAGACGAGACCCGAGCGCCGGATGCCGTTCTGTCGACCTCGCCGTTCATATCGGAGCACTGCTTCGCGACGGCGTTCGGCGTGCCGCGGGAGCGCTGCCTCGATTTCGGGTATCCGCGCACCGACCACTTCTTCGGGACACATTCCCGGCCGTTCAGCGACATGCTGACCCGGCGTCCTGAAACGTGGGGGCGAGTGCGATCCGCCGCATACGTCATCGGCTACTTCCCGACCTGGCGCGACGACGACTCGCCCTTCATCGAGCAGAGCGGCCTGTCGATCGAGCGATTGGCCGACGTGGTCGATGCGCAGGGTGGGCTGCTGGTCTTCAAGCCCCACGGCAACACGTCTCTCTCGGTGTCCGCGGGAAAGGCGGTGGTCCTCGATCCCGAGGACGATCTCAACCTCTATCTCCCCCTCTGCTCGGCGCTCATCACCGACTACTCCTCGGTGGCCTTCGACTTCATGCTGCTCGACCGGCCGATCCTCTATTACGTGCCTGACCTCGAGCAATATCGGCGTGACCGCGGCCTGTACTTCGAGCCCGCCCGAATGATGCCGGGCCCGATTCTGTCGACGGCGGCGGAGCTCTACACCGCCGTTGCGGCGCTGGGCCCGTCGACGCCGGCGGATCAACGTCTAGGCGAGGTCCGTGCCCTTGTCTGGAACGGCTACGACGGTCGAGCTTCACAGGATCTGCGGCGCTTCCTCGAGCTCGACCGCTCGA
>JACDBQ010000306.1 GCA_013694845.1 Acidobacteriota bacterium | reverse complement strand
TGGTGGCCCAGATTTGTCTCAGATGGAACCGCCTTCAGGATTGGTTCGAGCTGGTTGCAGCGTTGAAGGACGCTGCATAAGTACGTGGTTTAAACGACTTCCACTATTTTGGTCGTCACGAACGGTGAGCCGGGATGGCGCCAGCCAATGGCCCCGGTCCCGCAGTTAATGGAAGGACCGTAGCCCTCCCTCGGCGAACCCGAGCACGGTGAGTACCTGCGCATCCAAGCTCGCCCCGGCGTCTGGTTGTTCCTAAGCGGCTCCTGCGTATTGCCAAGGACATTCTCGCTCTGCATTCAGGATACTTCTCGGCCACTTGTCGGTGGGGCCGATTCGCCCTCGCCGACGTCCGATGTTCCGGGCGACCCTCATGCCTCAATGATGCCCCTCGCGTGCTGCGGAGGTTGGCGCTCAACGTAGACTCTGTTGAGGATGGAGAGATTCGCGCGTGGTTGGACCGGCTGTTTGCAAGTTCTTCGGTGCGGCGCTGCGCTCCGTCGTCTGGGGATGATTGTCCAGTGAGGGCGACGCCCGACCGATCCAGCCTCCTGCGCTAGCTCCAGACTCCACGCGCTGCTGCCGCCTCGGCGCCTTTGCAGCACACCCCCGCACATTCAATTACGACTCGAGGAGCACCCCGACCACACCTGTCACCGGATCGACGGCAGAATAAGTGTGCCCCAAGCTGCATACCCGCCACCAAGAAGCCAAAGCAGCGAAGGCGCAAGCAAACCTAACCTCCACCACGTCGTTTATCTCGTGTTCCTCCGAAAATGTAGAATGAAGCGCCCTCGTAGTGGATTACTTCCGAGCGGCGGGATGGTCTTGCCCGAGCGGCACATCCGTGAGCCACCGCTTCATTTGTTGAACGAGCGGGTCCATTACGAGAAGAACAAAGACATAGCGCGGCAGCGCTCGTGCGTCGCGCTGGAGGAAGGACACGATGAGAACAGCAGGTGGCTGTCGAGCGCGCGCGATCTCCGCATTGTTCGCCGTTGCTGCCACGCTCCTTTTCGCGAACGTCGCGTTCGCTCAATTATTTCAGTGGACGTCCCAGCAGTTGGTTAAGTACACGGGTAAAAATCCCTACGACCGCTTCCCGGACGGCAGGCCCAAAGTGCCCGACGACATGCTGCAGCGGCTGAAAGGGCTGATCGCCGAAGAAGTGCAGGCGGTGCTCCCCGCCAGGGGCTTCCCCAACCAATTCGTCTCGCTCGACGGCTGGAGGGTGTTGCAGCCGGGCAGGAAGATGGTCGGGCGCGTGCTGACCGTCCAGTTCATGCCCCTCCGCGGCGACATCGCCGAGGTGGACGAAGCGGACGCCAAGGCAAAGGGCACGACGCCCGCGCGGAACCAGACTGCAATCGACATGCTGCAGCCGGGTGACGTCATCGTGGCAGATGTGTTCGGAGCGGAGTGGAACTTCGTCGGCAACAAGCTGGCCCACTACATCCACACGACCACGGGGAACGGCATGATCGTGGACGGCGGCGTCTACTGGCTCGATCGAATCGCCGAAGCAGGCGTCCAGGCGTACTTCAAGAACTCACTGCCCACACAGAACATGCGCGTGATGGTGACGGGCATCAATATCCCCGTGCGCATCGGCAACGCCCTCGTGATGCCCGGGGATGTCGTGTTGGCTGACCGTGAAGTTTCTGGTTCATCCCGCCGCACATGCTTCAGGAAGTGGTCGAGTCCGGAGAGATGTCGAAGGCGCGCGACGACTGGAGTCTGATGATGCTGGGAACGGGTAAGTACACGTCTCGCCAGATCTACGGACCGCTGACGCCGGAGTTGCAGAAGCAGCGCGACGACTACGTGTTTCAGAAAACCGGCCGCAAACCACCCCAGGCGCCCGTGAGCCGCTGAGCATCCCGGCCCTCGCCTGAGGCGGGAGGGGCCGTCAGCGCCTTCAGCGCCCCTTGGGCGCCGGAGGTGGCATCGTCTCCCAGGGCTGACCGGCAAGACCGTTCAAATCGTAGGCGACCGTCCCGTCACGCAGGGTCACCTCGCATCCAAGCTTGCGGCTGCCATCGAGACGCCCGCCGTTCTGGTCGAGGAAACCGAACTTGCCGCTCTCCAGACGCAGGATCGCCACGTCGGCGGGCGCGCCGACAGTGAGGTGCCCAAGGTCTTCGCGCTTGATCGCCTTCGCGGGATTCCAGGTCGAACGCAGCACGACCTCGTTCAGCGGCATGCCGAGCGCCAGGAACTTGCTCATCACGTTGACGAAGTCCTTCATCCCGGCGTTCATGCTGCTGGTGTGCAGGTCGGTCGAGATCGTGTCCGGGTAGAAGCCTTCCTTGAAGGACTGCACCGCCGTCCGCCAGACGAAGCTCCCGCCGCCATGGCCGATGTCGAATATGACTCCCTTCTTGCGAGCCTCGAAGCTCGCCGGGTTGACCTTGCCGTCGATGAGCTCACCTCGCCCGCCTCCTGCGTACGCGTGCGTGAAGATGTCCCCGGGCCTGAAGTACTTCCGGAACAGCTCCGCGATCGTGCGCACCCGGGCACTGCCGAAATCCACCATGATGGGGATGTTCGCGATCGTGCCCGCTTCGACCGCCCGAATGTACGGGTCCCACTCGGGTCCGTTGTAGTGCGCGCTCTTGATCCCGATGATCACGTCCTTGTGTTTCAGCGCCATGTCTGCTGTCGGCTTGACCTCGTGGTCGGCTAGATCCTGCTCGAACTTTCCGCCCCCCATCCCATGACCGACGATGTTGAGGAACGCGGTGACGCGCGTCTTCGACCGGTCGATGATGCGGGTCTTGAAATCCTCGAAGTTGCGCCAGCCGGCGCTCCCCGCGTCTGCGGCCGTGGTCGTGCAGCTCCGCAGGGAGAACGCGTCGATCGGCACGCCGTTCGGGCCGCCCGCATACGCACTTTTCTCCCCGTGGTACACGTGAACGTGGATATCGATCAGGCCGGGCGTGATGTAGAGCCCTTTAGCGTCCAGGGTCTTGGTGGCCTGCGAGGCTGGAATATTCGTGCCGACGGCTGCGATCCGTCCGTCTTTGATGGCAACGTCGCGGACTCCGTCGATGCGATTCTTCGGGTCGATCACGTGCCCGCTCTTGATCAGCACATCGTAGCCGGCCTGCGCGTATGCGGATGCAGCGAAAGCGAGGGTGAGAACAAAGGATGCGAACGTTGTCCTTTTCATGGCTTGTCCTCTAACGCTCCTTCAGGGGCGGAGCTCCACGAACCTGACTGCCGCCGGTGATCCGATCGCAATCGTGTGGCCGGTAGGTTTCAGTCTGCCGGTTGTCTGATCTATGCGGAAGACGACGATGGAATCTGAGCGCTGGTGTGCCACCAGCAGGTACGCGCCGGTCGGATCGATTCCGAAGCCGCGTGGCGTGGCCCCCTGCGTCGGCTTGGCCTCGACGAAGGTGAGGCGGCCGGTCGCCGGATCGATGGTGAACACGGCGAGGCTGTTGTGACCGCGGTTCGAACCATAGAGGAACCTTCCGGAGGGATGCACCTGCACCTCGGCGGTGCTGTACCCGATTTCAACGGGCTCTCCTGCCGGCAGCGTCGTCACGGTCTGGAACGGGGTCAATCTGCCGTCTCGCGGGTCGTGAGTGAAGGCGGTCAGCGTGACATGCTTCTCGTTGATCACGTAGGCAACGCGCGCCGTCGGGTGGAAGGCGAAGTGCCGCGGCCCAGCGCCCGGATCAAGCGCCACGAATGGCGGTTCGTTCGGCACCAGCGAACCAGCCTCGCTCTCGAACCTGTAGATTCGCACCTGATCGAGGCCGAGGTCCGCGACGTACGCGAAGCGATTTGCCGGATCTAGATTGATCGAATGGGCTCGGGGCCGAACGTTGGCGCCGGCGCCCGGCGGTGGCGTGTGCTGAACGAACGCCGAGGCTTCCTTCAGGCGGCCCGACTCGTCGATCGGCAGCACGGCCGCATTCCCCCCGCCATAGTTCGCCACCAGCACGTTCCGGCCCGCCCTGTCGACCATCAGGTGAACCGCACCCTCGCCGCGGGACGACTGCTGGTTGATCGGAGTGAGCCTGCCGCTGCTGCGGTCGATGGCGAAGCCGCTGACCGCCCCCCCGGGCAGATTGTTGAAGGTGCGGACCTCGTTGGCGGCGTACAGGAAGTGGCCCGTCGGATGCACCGCCAGGAAACTCGGATTCGGCGTTTCGGCCGCCAACTCCGGCGGGGTCAGGGCACCGGTCGCAAGGTCGAGACGGGAAACGTAGACGCCCTTGCTCTTATCCGCCGTATAGGTGCCGACGTAAACGAGCAGTTCCTTGCTCCTGGCGGGCGTCTGAGACTGCGCGGCTGCGCGGTGCGTGAGGAACGCGATGGCGGAGATCGTCCCGATCGCGAGTACGACGATCGAGCATCCGCCGAACGTGTATGAAAGTCTGTTCATGCTGAAGGTGAGGGAAGAGGATCCGGGTCACCGCAAAGCGTAGATGACGCCGGGGTAGGTGGCCAGGTAGACGGTGTCGTCGGTGATGACTGGCGTCGACCCGAGGGAACCTCCGAGGCTCGCCGTCCAGAGCGTGTCACCAGTGTTCAGGTCGTAAGCCTGCGTCGTGCCGAAGAAGCCTTGGACGCAGACGAGCGAGGCGCCGGCCAGCGGCGCGGCCGTGATCTGCCGAATGGATGGCGACTTCCAGATTTCGCGGCCGTCTGCAACGGCCAGCGCGTAAACGTGACCGTCCTTGCCCCCGAAGAACACCTTGCCGGCCGTCACGGCCGGCGAGGACGCGAGTCCGAGCCCCGTCTGGAACCGCCACCGCACAGCCCCGGAACCCGCGTCCAGTGCGTAGAAGACGTGATCCTCTGAACCGACCAGGACGAGCCCGTCTTTCACGGCCGGCGATGCGGTTACGCCCTCTCCCGTCTGGTACCGCCAGGCATCGGCACCAGTCGATGACGCCAGCGCGTAGACGCAGCCGTCGCTGCAGCCAAAATAGACGCGATCATCGGTCGCATACGCGCTCGAGTGAATCCGCCCATCGAAACGCCGGGACCACTGCGTCCTGCCACTGAGGATATCCACCGCATTGAAGACGCCGCCGTGGGTACCGAAGTAGGCAGTGCCGCGGTGAACCGAAGGGGACGTCCAGATGGCCCCCTCCGACTGCGCCTTCCAGCGCAGCCCTCCCGATGTGCGGTCGACGGCGTACACCGCACCGTCGTCGCACCCGAACAGAACGAGATCTCCGGAAAGGGAGGGGGTGGAATGCACGGACGCGGGCGTCGCATAGGACCAGCGCTCGCGGCCGGTGCGGGCATCGAAGGCGTAGAGGTGACCGTCGCGACAGGTGACCAACACCACGCCGGCCGCAAGAACCGGGCTCGAACGGATGGAATCGCCGAGCGTCACCTTCCAGAGCAGTTCTTTCGGGGCCGTGTTCCGGGCGGCGGTGGTCCCGCCGCGGCGGTCACTGTCGCCCAGCAGGGTGACCCAGCTGCTGCTGGCCGGTTCCATCGTGTGCGCCCCCATCAGCTGATCTGAAGCTTTCGAAGCTCGATCTGCTCGAGTTCCCACCGTCCGAGGCCCAGCTCCGATGCGGTCTTGATGTGGCCGGGCTCACGATAGAACCGGTTCTTCTGGGCACTACGATCCATGTCGGCAGCGCTCCCGAGGTTCTGCGGATTCCGATCCCACAGTGAGGGAGCGCCGACGTCGCGCCGCTTCTGCTCGACCATCTCCAGCTCGATGCGGTCCACGGCGACGGGATCGGTGCCGATCAGCAGGGTCTTCGCCTCCCACACGAAATCAGGATTCCAGGCGAATGGCCCGCCATGGTAGACCGCGCGAATCCCGTCCATGATGTGCAGCACCGCCTTCGCCCGAAGGGGAGGGGCGGTGCACAACACCGCGATTGCCGGATCGGTATAGGTCTTGGGGAATCGATGGGTACGCGCGACGTTGTTGAAGCATCCGTACGCGAGGTTCTTCAGACAGCCCGTTACGCCCGACGCATTGTGCTCCTTGAGGCACGGGAGATTGATGATCTTGGACGCCTCGCTCACCACGCTGCCCATATAGGAGCGCGTCTCGCGCTCACCGAAGCAGTTCATCTCGGCAAACACGTTGGGATCGTAGCCGGGACGTGTGCGGCCACCGATTGCCCAGTCCCCGTCGAGACCGACCACCCTGACGCCAACGGGGAGCAGGTTGTGGTAGCCGAGCACCTCCATCTGGTTCGAGTTGCGATCGAACACGATGATGTTGCGGTTCGGGACCCCCACGGCATTCAGCGCGCGGATGACCTCCCGCATCAGTGGAATCGACGTCGTCGTCGTCGGCGTGCCCGATGGGTTGACCTTCAGCGCCACGATATCGGAGGGCTCGATGAACTTCGCCCAGGCCTCCTTGGAGGTCGATTCACCCGTGAGCGCCCGCATGCCCTGATCGAGCATCTGACCGACCGGGGCCTGCTGGACGCGACCGTTCAGCAAGGAGCCTGCATGCGATGCCTGGACGACGCGACCGGGGAAGAGACCGGGCATGGCAAGCTTCGAGAGCGGCAGGTCCGGCGCCTGGATATCGATCTGCAGCGTGGGTGCCGACGGAGTGTTCTGGAACGCGCGCAGCTGGGTGCCGAGCAAGCCGACGTGCAGCGTGCCGAGCGCAGCGTTGTACACGAACGTGCGGCGGTTCATCTGGGCTCCCGGTCCTCTGCTCTCATCTCAAGCTCAATGTGCCGAACGCCTCCGGCACGTGAAACGTCGTCTGGCCAGTCGGCTGCCACGCATAGTACATCCTCGAGGGCTTCACGCGGGCGATCCGATAGAGCCCGAGGCGGAGCTGCCGGCCCACCCGGGGCGGTTTCCCGTCGACGGCACGAAACGGAATCCGCAACTCGCCATACCAGATCCTCGCCGCGGTATCGATCCGCGCACGAGCGGTGAAGCCGGAGCTCCACTTGATTCCCGCCTGCCCTTTGGGATTCTGGCGATCGATATCCATGTCCAGCCATTCGCCGCGAGGTGAGACCTGGAACTCCTTGTAGCGGGTGATCTCCTGGTCGTTGGAGCCGATGAAGGCCTCGACGACGTCCCAATCCCAGAGCCGTGGCGTTTCCTCCGTCGACGGGGGTTCCGGCTTGAGATTGAGCTCGTAGTACGGGCAGATGTAGAGCAAGTAGAGGTGTTCGTTAGTCCATCGGGAACGGACTTCTGTTGGCGCCCCGTCGATGGCCCCCCCGAGGTAGTCTCGCGTCATGAACACTCGCGGCGCGTCCTTCCACTCGGGTCGATCGGGGTCCGCGGTGAGTTCGAAGTCCCGCTCCGCGCGTGCACTTTCGAAGGTTCGGTGCGTCTGCCCCGTCGTCACGAGCACTCCGAAAAGGACAAGGAAAAGCATCATCGTGGTGAGCCCCTGTTCACGTTCGTAGATCGCTCACCCACGTCGTTGCGGATAGTTCCGTCGTTGAGCCTTCCACTCGCCGGTCCCGTACTCCCCCACGCTGATTCTGCCCTGCATCGCGTTGGTGCTGACCGTGCCGGTGAAGGTGAAATTCAGTCGGACCCCCTGCTGTGTGTAGGAGCTTCGCACAACGACGTCGTTGCCGTGAAGCGTCCCGGCAAGATTGCGGTCCGCGAACTCGCCGTAATGCGTCCCGGCGATATCGCTACCCTTCTGTTCGATTGCGAAGGCGTGACGAGCGGTCGACGCCACGTACTTGATGTCAACCTCCCATTGCCCCGTCAGGTCGGCAACAGGGGGATCGGTACGGGGTTCGATCTTCGGCGGGCGGGACAGGATCGAATGAACGGCATCCGCGATCACGCGTTCCTCGCCCGCCTCGAGTTGGTACGGGGTGAGTCGAATCTCCGGTTCCGTGGGCGGCGGAAACGGCAGGAACGAGCCAGCGCCGCCGATGGCGATCCGGGGATCGCCGTCCCAGAGCAGGTTCTCCACATCAAAGCCGGTCAGCGGGATTTTCGCCATGTCCCAGCTGACGCGCAGCGAAGGCGTGCGGTTCGACAGGCCCTGGGGTTCGGCAATCTCCGTCGTGACAGCTGGGATCGATCGCAGCTTCTGGGCGATGTGTTCCAGCCATGCCCGCCACAGCCGTTGTTCGGCGGCGTGATCGCGATTGAGCAGCCAAGCCTCGACGGCTGCGAGCATTCCCATGATCTCCTCGCGGCCCACCTTGAACCCGCGGCCCAGACCATGGTGCGGGGCGCTGTTCATCCATGCCGCCAGGGTCAGGTCCTTGCGTCCGAGCAGCAGGCCGGCACACTGGGGGCCGCGCAGGCACTTGCCGCCGCTGTACGCAACCAGGTCGGCCCCCTGGCCGAGGTAAGGATTTGGAACGACGAGCTCGTCGGCCGCGGCATCAACGAGCACGGGCACCTGACGCGGTCGGGTCAACGACGAAATCACGCTCAATGAGAGCGGTCCCTCCTGCGAGGCTCGGCCGGCGAGGACCATGACGAGCGCGGTTCGAGGTCCGAGCGCCGCTTCGAGCTCGTCGCGGTTGGCCACCTCGATGACCTTCATGCCCACCACCTTGACGGCATGGTCATAGGCGCTCCGCGAATACCGCGGCATGATCACTTCGTCTTTGAGTCCGGTGAGATCAGGGAGCTGCACCATGCGGTCGGGATCGCCGCCGGCGATGCAGCCGGCAGCGGCGACGGTCAGGGCCGCTGACGCTCCTGAGGTCACGATGCCCCATTCTGCACCGGTGAGCTCTGCCAACCGGCGGCCAACGCTCTCCATCAACTCGTCGATCTGGACGTAGTCACGCGCGGCCGCTTCCATCGCCTGTTTGACTTCAGGGAGTGTCCGCGAGGCTCCGACGATGGTCACCGTGCCCCGTGCGTTGATCAAGGTCTTCACGCCCAGCCGGTCATAGATGCTCTTCCTGGTTCGCTGCGGGCGTGCGGTGCTGCCAGCCCCCTGTGCGGAAAGACCAGGTAGCCGGCCGGGCACCATCGAACCAAACGCCAGGACGGCGCCGCCCTGAAAGAGCTGACGCCTGGTCGCGCGGGTCCTGCAGGCGTCCAGGATCTTGCGAAATCGATTCGTGGTCCCCATCAGTGTCGGCCTCTCCAGCGGCGGGTCCCTCCGCTGACTACGTCGTGAGCTCCTCATCCCTGCCGGCGCGAGACGGCCGACGCACGCACTGAACTCGTCAGGAACGGTCCGTCCGTGGGCGCGTCAGCGCTGACGTGGACGCACGCGGTCTCGCGGAATCTATGCGCGTCGCTCGGGTGAAGTCAAGGTGCGGGCCGGCATGCGTTTCTGTATTCGACGCGTACAACCTATACACTGCACGTCGTCGGTTACGGCAGCGCACACGATCCGCCAGTCCGGACGCCGGGCCGCTGTCCCCGAACGAGGTGAGCCACATCGTCATGGCTGAAGCTTGGATCCAGGTGTACGACCCGCTGGCGAACCCCTGGTTGAGCACCGCGGCCGCCGCCCTGCCCATCGTGCTGCTGCTGTTCACGCTGGGCGTGCTGCAGTGGCGTGCGCACCTGGCCGCGCTCAGCGGCCTGGTCGCGGCGATCGCGGTGTCGGCATTGGTGTATGGCATGCCCGTCTCCGCTCTGGCGGCCACGGCGCTGTACGGCGCCGCGTACGGCCTGCTCCCGATCGGTTGGATCGTGATCAACGCCGTTTTCCTCTACAACCTGACGGTGCAAACCGGGCAATTCGAGCTCGTGAAGGTGTCGGTGGGGCGATTGTCCCGCGATCGGCGGATCCAGGCACTCCTCGTGGCGTTCTCGTTCGGCGCCTTCATCGAAGGGGCCGCGGGATTCGGGACGCCGGTCGCCATCTGTTCCGCACTGTTGATGGGACTTGGCTTCACCCCCCTTTACGCAGCCGGACTCTCGCTCATCGCCAACACCGCGCCCGTCGCGTTTGGCGCCATCGGCACACCGATTCTGACGCTCGCCGCGGTGACCGACATCCCTGCGATGCAGATCGGCATGATGGCCGGGCGCCAACTGCCGTTCGTCTCGCTGATCGTGCCGGCGTGGCTGGTCGTCACGATGAGCGGCTGGCGCGGCCTGCGCGGCGTCTGGCCGGCGGTGCTCGTCTGCGGCGGGTCGTTCGCGATCGTGCAGTTCGCGTGGAGCAACTACGTCGGTCCCGAGCTGGTGGACATCGTCGGGGGCGTGGTGTCGATCGCTGCCGTCGCGCTGTTCTCACGCGTCTGGCAGCCCGGCGACGTGTGGGACTTTCCTGGAGCCGGCGCACAGAAGGACTGGACGAGGACGCACGCGTTTCCCCGCGGCGCGATCGTACGGGCGTGGATGCCCTGGTTGTTCCTGAGCATCGCGGTGATGCTGTGGGGGCTCCCCGGGATGAAGGCGCTCCTCAACGGCGGCCCGACCGGGCTCGCGATGTACGGTGCCGGCGAGCGTCCAGCGGCCCACCGGCTCCTGCAGCCGACATGGAACGTTCCGCTGCTGCACCGCATTGTCTTCCGCGAGTATCCCGTCGTGCCGCAGCCGGTCGATTCGCAGAAACTCCGCGAGCCGGCGTACCGGACGAGCCACGCAGAACCGGCAGTGTTCACGTTCAACTGGCTGTCCGCAACCGGCACCGGCATTCTGCTCGCGGCGCTGGTGACGGCGGTGTATCTCAGAATCCCGGCGCGGCAGGTCCTCGCGACCGCCGGAGGGACGGTGCGCCAGATGCGCTGGCCGCTGGTGACGATCATGCTGATGCTCTCCCTCGGCTTCGTCACCCGATACGGTGGCACGGACGCGACGCTGGGGCTGGCCTTCACTCACACAGGCATGTTCTACCCGTTCTTCGCGACATGGATCGGGTGGCTCGGGGTCGCGCTCACGGGGTCCGACACGAGCTCGAACGTATTGTTCGGCAGCCTTCAGAAGATCACCGCGCAGCAACTCGGCTTCGACCCGCTGCTCATCGTCACCGCAAACAGCACCGGGGGCGTGATGGGAAAGATGATCGACGCGCAGAGCATCGTCGTCGCGACGGCGTCGACACAGCAGGTGGGCCAGGAGGGGAAGATCCTGCGCTTCGTCTTCTGGCACAGTGTAGCGTTGGCCGCGATCATGGGGGTGATCGTCATGCTGCAGGCCTACGTTTTTGGATGGATGGTCCCTGCATGGTAGAAATCCGGCGATCCGCCCGTTCCGATTGACATACTCGGCTGAACGGTGTATCCATTCCACGCTTGAATTCCTTCCCGTGTCCATCCGTTCGCAAAGGAGTAGTTATGCCCAGGTTAGGGTTCTTCCGGCTGCTCGGCGCCTGCACGCTGTTGGCGGTGTGCCTGCCCGCCATGACACGTGCCCAGAGCAGTGCGGCTTCGATCACCGGACTCGTCACTGACGAGACCGGTGGAGCTGTGCCCTCCGTGACCATCACGGCCACGAACCAGGCGACCAGTGTCGCCCATACCGCCGTCTCCAACGACACGGGGAACTACACGATCTCTGCCGTCCCGATCGGGACATACGTGGTCAAGGCGGAACTGAGCGGATTCCGCACCGCGATGAACAACGCGGTCACCCTCGAAGCACGGCAGGTCGCCAGACTGGACTTCAAGCTGCGGGTCGGCGGGCTGCAGGAAGCCGTCGAGGTCGCGGGGACGAGCCCGATTCTTCAGACCGAGACGCCGACGGTCGGTGAGGTCATCTCCGGCAACACCGTGGCGTCACTGCCGCTCAACGGGCGCAACACCGGCCAGCTGGCGC
>JACDBQ010000305.1 GCA_013694845.1 Acidobacteriota bacterium | reverse complement strand
GGCCCGCACGGACGATGTCGATCGTGGCGCGAACCGAAGGGTCCCCGGAGATCGCGACGTCGGCGCTCAGGGCAGCCGTGCGGGACCAGGACCCGTCGCTCGCCCTGTACGACGTCCAGACGTCACGTGCGATCATGGATCAGTCGGTCGCACGCCCCCGATTCACGACCTGGCTGCTGTCCCTGTTCGCGTTCACCGGGTTGATCCTGGGCGTCTCGGGCATTTACGGTGTGCTGTCGTATACGGTCGCGCGCCGGACGCAGGAAATAGGGATTCGGCGCGCCCTGGGCGCCCAGCCGGGCCGGCTCGTGCGCGACGTCATCACCGGCGGCCTGGTTCCAGTCGTGGTCGGGCTCGCGCTGGGGCTGCTGGCGTCCTACTGGACCACGGCTCTCTGGCGCACGCTGCTGTTCAGCGTGTCGCCCTCCGATCCCCTGGTATACGCCGGCGTGACGGTGGGTGTCCTGCTGGTTGCCGTCGCGGCGACGATCGTTCCTGCGTGGCGCGCGATTCGGGTCAGTCCGCTGGTGGCCCTGCGAACGGAGTGAGCACGCGCTGCCACCACCATCAACCGCGCAACGAGCCATTCATTTTCCGTGATCCACCGACCCGCGGACGCGTCAGCTGCAGGGTTGTTTCACAGTTCCCAGGTCCTGAATTTCGACCTTCCGCTGGCGTGTATCATGCGTTCAACCGTGCGCGACGCGATCGGTATCGGCGATCGCGCCCGGCCTCGGATGGACGTGGGCGGACGCGCCTGCTTGCCGGCGGGCCGGGTCGCGCTGATGGTGACGATCGAGGCGCCGGTTCCGGCATGAGCCCGTCAACCGGCGCGTAGCCGCCGGGTGAGCAGGATGATGGAGGCCCATGAAGATCAAGTTCTGGGGGGTGCGCGGGTCCGTGCCGTGGGCCACGCCGGCGGCGATTGGTCACGGGTGCAACACGCCATGCATCGAAGTGTCTGACGAGCGGACGGGCAGCACCCTGGTCCTCGATGCGGGCTCCGGCATCGTCGGGCTCGGTGCCGCGCTGGGCGGCGAGCCGCGCGAGTTGCCGATCCTGCTCACGCACTATCACTGGGATCACATACAGGGGCTGCCCTTCCTGGCGCAGATCTACCAGCCAGGGTGGACGCCCCGGATCTTTGCGCCGATGTTCGAGTCGCACGATCCGGCATGGGTCGAGACGATCTTTCGCGCCCCGTTCTTCCCGGTGCCGGTCGAGCACCTGCCGAATCGGCCCCGGGTCGACGTGATTGGCCCCGGCGCGACGCGCATCGGCGGCTTCGACGTGACCGCGCTGGAACTGAATCATCCGGGCGGGGCCCTGGCGTATCGCGTTCGCGGATTGACGGGCGACCTCGTCTACGCCACGGATCACGAGTTCGGCGACCCCTCGCGCGACGAACCGTTGGCGGATTTCGCGCGCGGCGCATCCGCGATGATCCTCGACGCGCACTTCACGCCGGAGGAGATTGGTGCCCATACCGGCTGGGGCCACTCGGACTGGCGGACTTGTGCCGAGTTCGCCGCGAAGCACGACATCGGCGGCTTGTGGCTGTTTCATCACAAGCCAGGACGAACCGACGAAGAGCTGGTGAGCATCGCTTACGATGCCAGGAGAATTTTTCCGGCGACGGAAGCCGCGGGCGAACGCGAGGCGCTGCGGCTCTGAGGCTCGACCTACGTCAACCCCGCCAACGTGGTGCGGCAGCAGGACGATGCCCACTACGAGGTGCGCAGCCCGTCATGCCACGTTTGAGACTGTCGCGTTGTTTTGCCAGGGCGAAGTCATGAAAGCGATCGTCGTGCGGCCGGGAGTGACCGACAGCATCCACATGCGGGACATGCCGGACCCGCGGATGGGCGATGACCAGGTGGCTGTCCGGATGCTGCGCGTGGGGCTCTGCGGAACGGACGCCGAAATCAACCACGGCCGGTACGGGCAGCCGCCTACCGGCGAGGAATTTCTCATCCTCGGTCACGAGAACCTCGGGGTCGTGCTCGACGTGGGCAGGAACGTGAAGACCTTCACGCCAGGGGAGATCGTCGTGTCGACCGTCCGGCGGCCGTGCGGTCAGTGCCCGAATTGTGACGCCGGGGAGAACGACTGCTGCAGCAGCGGCAATTACGAGGAGCGCGGCATCATGCGCCGTCACGGTTTCATGGCGGAGTACTACGTGGAGCACCCGCAGTACCTCACGCGCCTGCCTGCCGCGGTCGAGCCCTTCGCGGTGTTGCTCGAGCCGATGTCTGTCGTCGAGAAGGGAATCGACCATGCCTTCCTGCTCCAGCGCCGCCTCGTCTGGAACGCGAAGCTTGCCCTGGTACTCGGCGCCGGACCGGTGGGGCTGCTCGGGGCCGCCGCGCTTCGCGCCCGGGGACTCCGGACCGTTGTCGTTGGCCGTGAGCCCGCCGGCGATCTGCGTGCGCGAATCGCGACCCAGCTGGGGGCTGAGTACGTTTCGGTCGAGAACGGATCCGTGCTGGATCTGCCCCGGGAGATCGGCCGGCCCGACCTCGTTCTGGAGGCCACCGGGAGTGCGCGCGTGGTGTTCGACGCCATGCAGATCCTGGGGCCGAACGGGGTCCTCTGCCTGCTGAGCGTAACCGGCGGAACCGGGACCAACGAGGAGCCGATCGACCGGATCAACCGGCAGCTCGTTCTGGGCAACCAGGCGGTGTTCGGCAGTGTCAATGCGAATTCTCGCCACTTCGCCAAGGGTGTCGAGGATTTCGTCAGGATCGAGGAGATGGCGCCCGGGGCGATGAGCCGGCTGCTCACGAACGCGATCCCCTGGCAGGACTTCAAGACCTGGTTCACGCGACGCGGCAGTGGAATCAAGTCGACCCTCGAAATCGGGTGATCCGGCCGGACGAATGCACGAGCCGTGCGACGGCGCCGCCGACCGCGTTAGAATCAGCACTCTGACTGCGAAGGAGATTAGCTATGCATGTTGTGAAGGGATCGATCGTCGCGATTGCGATCGCGGCACTGGCAGCGGGTAGCCACCTGGCGGCCCGGCAGGACACCGACCGTTCGGTGAAGGGCGGCGGGATCACGGTACAGGGGTGGCAGGGCAAAGTGGACGCCGCCGCCGCCAAGCAGGGCAAGACGATCAACGATTCGAAGTTCGAGGAGAAGGCCGGCGCGTTTCACATCTCAGCCGGCTCGGCCTCGACCTACTGGAACCCGGCGAACACCGCGCAGGGTGACTACATGGTCAGCGCGACGTTCACGGAGCCCAAGATGGCGGCCGGTCACCCGCATCCATACGGGCTTTTCATCGGGGGGAGTAAGCTCGAGACGGAGCAGCCGAATTACGTTTACTGCGTCGCCTATGGCACGGGCGAGGCGCTCGTACGCGGGTTCAGCAACGGAGCCGTCGTGAACTTCTCGAAGCGGCAGCCGAACAACGCTGTCGCCAAGGCCGCCGAAGGGGGCAGCGTCACCCAGAGTGTGACCTGGACGGTCAAGGGCAACCGCGCCGAGTGCTCGGTCAACGGTACGGTCGTCGCCGGCTTCGACAAGGCCGAGCTCGTCGGCGCTGGAAAGCTGGAATCGACGGACGGCGTCTACGGGATCCGCGCCGCTCACAACGTCGATATCGTCGTCTCCAAGCTCGGCAAGAAGTAGCACTCCGTGCTCGCTGCTCGCTGCTCGGTGCTCAGTGCTTGGTGCAAGTGCATCATGCCGAGCACCGAGCCGTCGGGCACTCAACACCGAGTAGGCAGCACCGAGCACCCACCACCCACTACCGACTACGCCTACAGACCAAAGTGACCCTCCTGAACCGCACCCGCGAGATGGCCGAGACCATTCTTGCCGCGGGATGATGCCACCGTGCCGCACCCAATGCGCGTGTTGATCTTCGTCGTCGCCTTCGAAGCGGAAACGACGCTGGAAAAAGTGCTGGCCCGGATCCCGCGCAGCGTGTTCGAGCACGATGCCGAGGTCCTGGTCATCGACGACTCGTCGCAGGACCGAACTTTTGAGGTCGGGTTTCGCTCAGGGCTGAGCCGCGACTATCGCACCACTGTCCTCTACAACCCGAGGAACCAAGGTTACGGCGGCAACCAGAAACTGGGATACCAGTACGCCATCCGCCACGGCTTCGACGCGGTGGTGCTGCTGCACGGCGATGGCCAATACGCGCCGGAATCCATCCCGGCCTTGCTCGCCCCGCTCATCGAAGGATCCGCAGACGCCGTGTTCGGCTCGCGCATGCTGATCCCCGGCGTGTCCCGCGCAGGCGGCATGCCGCTCTATAAGTTCGTCGGCAACAAGATCCTGACGTTTGCGCAGAACACGCTACTCGGTTCACGTCTGTCAGAGTTTCACTCCGGCTTCCGCGCCTACAGCGTGGCGGCGCTCGCGAAAATTCCGTTCGGGTACAACTCCAACGTCTTCCATTTCGACACCGAGATCATCATTCAGCTGATGCTGGCGGGTCAGCGCATCGTCGAAGTGCCGATTCCGACCTACTACGGCGACGAGATCTGCCGGGTGAACGGCCTGAAGTATGCGAAGGACGTTGTTCTGACCACCATCGCCAGCCGGCTGCACGGGCTGAGCATCTTTTACGACCGCAAGTTCGACGTCACCGGGCGGACCAATACCCATTACGACCTGAAGCTGGGCTACTCATCGTCGCATTCGATGGCGCTCGACGCCGTCCCGGCCGGTTCGCGTGTGCTGGACATCGGATGCGGCCCTGGATTATTCGACGAGCAGCTCGCGATGAAGGGCTGCCGTGTGACGGGTGTCGATCAGTTCCCGCCAGCCAGGCCAGACGCCTTCGAGCGCTTCCTGGTCTGGGACGAGAGCGGGGCGCTGCCGGAGCTCGACCTGCGGCAGTACGACTTCGTGCTGCTGCTCGACATCATCGAACATCTCAAGGCCCCGGAGGCGTTTCTCGAGGGCCTCCGACAGGCTGCGCACAGCGTCGAACGGCGGCCGACGTTCATCATCACGTCCGGCAACGTCGTCTTCGGCATCGTCCGGCTGCAAGCGCTGCTGGGCAATTTCAACTACGGCAAACGGGGCATTCTCGACCTCACCCACACCAGGCTTTACACGTTTGCGTCGCTCGAGAGGCTGCTGGATCAATGCGGCTTCGAGGTCGAGCGGCTCGCCGGGATTCCGGCGCCGCTTCCCCAGGCGCTCGGCCTCAATGCGGCGTCGCGCGCGCTGGTCCGGCTGAATCAGCTGCTGATTCGATTTTCCAGGGGACTCTTCGCATATCAGATTTTCGTTGTGGCCTCACCGCGGCCATCCCTCGACGGGCTGCTGGAACAATCGATGAAGACCGCACGAGCGAAAGCCGCGGCCCTGTCCACCACGTTCGATGCGTAGCAGCCGCGGGCTGCCGCCGTACGCATCCCGGTTCGTTCCGCCTCTCGTACTCGGCCTGCTGCCCTTCGTCCTGTTCGCGCCGATCACCCTCCTGCGGCGCGTGTTCTGGGCCCACGACGTGCTGGGTTACTTTTTCCCATATCACGTGCTCCCCGCCCGGTTACTGGCGGAAGGGCACCTGCCGCTGTGGAATCCGTATGTGTTCAGCGGAATGCAGCTGCTCGGCGATGGTCAGACGGCTATGCTCTATCCACCGAACTGGCTGTTCTTCCTGCTTCCCAGTGCCGCCGCGTTGAGCTACGCGCTGTTGCTCCAGTTCAGCATTGCGGGCATCGGTACCTACCTCTTCGCCCGGTCGCTGGGCCTGTGGCGTCTCCCGGCTTTCATCTCGGGTGTGGCCTACATGTTCTGCGGATTTCTGACCGCGCGTGTCGTTCACATGTCGATCATGAGCGGCGCGGCGTTGATCCCGCTGATCCTCTTCTGCCTGGACCGGTTGCTGGCGCTGCAAGGGCGCGCTGGCGCTCGTCGCGACCTGCAGTTCCGGTGGTTCAGCGCGACGGTCCTCGCACTCGCGTGCCAGGCGTTTGCCGGCCATCCACAGATTCCCGTGTACACCGGATTGGCCGTTGGTTTCTACACGATCGTCCGAGGTCTGGAAAGATCTGTCGGCGCCCGCGCGTGGCGTCCGCTCGCGACGGGACTGATGCTCCTAACGGGTGCCTCGCTGCTGGGTTACGCGCTTGCCGCGATCCAGCTCCTGCCGTGGATCGAGGCCGCCAGATTGTCGGTGCGGGCCGCAGGCCCGGACTTCGCGTTCGTCTTCGGCACGTCAACCAGTGGCGCCGAATGGTTGCTGTTCCTGTTCCCCTACTTGTTGGGCGCACACAGCACGAGCGTGTTCGCCGCCGGTTCGATCGGAATACAAGAGGCCGTGCGGGCCTGGGAGCATTCGAGTTACGTCGGGATACTGCCGCTGGCCCTGGCTGGAGTGGCTCTGTGGCACTTCGCCGAGTTGACGGGCTTTCTGACAACGAAGGCGGCACCGGGTGCGAGAGCCGCAGACGCGGCGATGCTTCGCCGCCGCTGGTACTCGATGCTCTTTCTCGTCTTGCTGCTCGTCGCGGGCGTCACCCTTGCGGCGGGATCGTACACACCCGTGAGCCAGCTTGTTTACCGAATTCCTGCGCTCGGAAGCCTCCGGGCTGTCGAGCGGGGTGCTGTGCTCGCATCGTTTTCGCTGACGCTGATGGCGGGTCTCGGGTTGCAGCGAATCATCGAGCGGCCGCAACGCCGCGTCTGGCTGCTAATCCCGGCGGCGGCGATCGTCGCCGTTCCAGCGCTTTTCGTGTGGCAGCCGCACACGGCGGAGGCGCAACCACTATTCGGAATGGCCGCGCAGGATCTGCGCCATCTTTCGATCGAGCGGCCGAACGCGTACGTTCCCGTCCTGTGGGCCCTGGCGAGCGGCTCGTTGCTGGCGTGGTGGAGCTGCCGGCCCAGCGGGTCGCTGACTCAGGTCGTCGCCGCAGCGCTGGTGCTGGGCGATCTTGGTCTCTACGCGATCAGTTTCAATCCGACAGCGAATCGGCGTCTCTACGAGTACCGACCGCAGTCGGTCCAGGCCATGCGGCGCGACGGCGATCTGTTCCGCAAGGCGACGGTAGTCGTCGAGACCAATGAGCTTCCAGTTCGAACCGCGCAGGAAACGCTGGCCCTGAGCTGGGGAATGGTTCACGACGTCGAGGACGTCAACGGATTCAATTCGCTGCAGCCACGACGCTACACTGACTACCTGTTCGGTCCCGACGCACACGACGTGTCGTACGGCTACCTGCGCGACCCAGCGCTGTTTCGGTCCGATAGTGCGATCCTGAGCTCGCTCAACGTGCGCTACGTCCTCGTCCCCTCGGGGGTGCGAATGGACCTCGGATCGCATCTGCGAGCGGTATACGAGAATGCGAACGTGCGTGTCTACGAGAACACGCACGTGTATCCGCGCGCGTACTTCTCCGACTCCGTCCGGGTTGTGCTTGACCCGAGGGCGGTCCTCCAGCAGGTAACAGAAGCAGGCTTCGACGGCCGACGCGAGGCACTGGTGGAAAGCGAGGCGGCGCCGTCCCTTCAGCGTCCAACATCGCCCGCCACGTGCACGGCCACTCGAGATTCGCCCAATGAACTGAGCGTGACGACGGTGACCGCTGAACCCCGCTTCCTCGTGGTGAGCGAGATGTACGCTCCGGGATGGCGCGCCTACGTCGACGGTGTGGAGACGCCTGTTTACCGCACCAATTACCTGTTTCGGGGGGTCGTGGTGCCCGCCGGACAGCACCTCGTGCAGTTCGTCTACCGCCCGATTTCGATCGCGGTGGGGGCGGCCGTGTCGTCGGTGGCGGTCCTCATCCTGAGCGTTCTCATGGCTCACGCGTGGTCACGCGGGGGACGAGCCGATCCCCCATTGGTTTCTGGCTGCTCATCGTCTGGGGAGGACATCACGCCCGCGGTGGTCGCCGAGATCCAACGCGATCGCAGGTAATGGGCCGGTGGTGCGCGCTGGATGCGGGAACTACATTACGGATCCCGGTCGCCGGTTGGAAGGCGACTCGGTCGGACGCACCACGACCCGTCGACGCGATAGCGCAAGCGCACCGACGAGGTTCGGGAGCGACATGATGCCGAAGGCCACCATCCAGCTCATGACCGATTGGCCGCCAAGGAGATCGAGCATGAGCCCGACCGCGAACGTTCCCCCACTAGCGGCGGCAAACCCCAGGGTGGAGTAGATCGCCATCGCAGTGCCCCGGCTGGCCGGAGGCGCCACCGCGACGATGCCGGATGTCAGGGCGGCCGAATCCGCGCTGATCAGCGCACTGTAGAAACACACCGCGACGATCAGCAGGAACCAGGAGCCGAACGCTGATGGAACGACGAGCAGGCTGGTCACGATCGACAACAGCATGACGGTGGCGATCAGCCTGGTGCGTGGTAACCGGGTGGTCAGCTCCGCCCCAGCCATGCTGGCGGGCACGCCGACAAGCGAAACGATGGCCGCAAGCGTGGCCACCGAGACAGGAGAGGCGTTCCCCCGAACGCCCTGGCAGAAGACGATGAACGGGACGACCCACGCACGCAGCGCGAACAATTCCCAGACGTGAGCCGCATAGCCGATCACGTAGCGCATCGACTCCGACGACCGCAGCACCGCCCTGACGTGGGCGCCTACAGGGGCGTGCGCGTGAGATGCGACCGGTACCCCGCGAAGCGTCAACGCTACCAGCAGGCAGCCCGCAAGAGGCCCGAGAGCCGCCAGCGCGACCGCCACCCGCCACGCGAAGGCTGCGTCAAGCTGTCCGATGATCCAGAACGACAGGCTCGAGCCGACCGTGAATGACGTCGTGTAGAAGGCCACGTGGCGCGGAGTGGGCAAGCCGGCCACGCGGTCCGTGATCACCTTCAGGCCGGGCATGTAGGTGCCCGCGAGCCCTGCTCCCGTGACGAGTTGCAGTGCCACCGCCGACCAGACGCTGTCGGCCATCACCGCGAAACCGATCGAGCCCACGCCCGCCAACGCGCACGCGCCCAGCCAGACGCTCCGAGCGTCCATCCTGTCCGTCAGGCTGCCGAGTACCGGCACCGCGAGCATGTAACCGGTGAAGTAGGCGCTGCTGACCCATCCCGTTTCGGTGTTGCTCAGATCCCAGGTGTGCTGCAGCTGGGGCTGGAGCGCCAGGAACATCGAGAACGGGGTCATGCTCAGGATCTCGGCGACGCAGACCACGGCCACCGTCGTGCCAGGACGATTCACAGCCACGGTTCAACACGGTTCACAGCCACGGTTCACAGCCACGGTTCAACACGGTTCAACACGGTTCAACACGGTGGGGGATTATCGGTCACGTTAGCACCCGGCCGGTTGTCCAATGCGGGATTGGCTGGCGGCGGTGATCGAAAGGTCATCTGGAGCGAGGATGGAGCATCTCGTCACACTCGCGTCCCGGCTATCCCACAGCGTCCCACGGCGCCTGGCACAGGCGCAGAATGTCGTGCATGAGTACTCCAGACATCGGCCGTGTTTCCGTCCTCACAATTGCGCTTGGCCTGGCTTCTGTGCTGCCGGCCGCGGCACAGCCCACCGTCAGCCCCGTCACGCTGAAGGCGCCCGACGGCATCACATTGAAGGCGAGCTATTACTCACCGGGTAAGCCGGGGCCCGGTCTGGTGCTGCTTCACCAGTGCAATCGCGACCGCACCGCGTGGGTGGCCTTCGCGAAGGCCGCCTCGGCGCGCGGATATCACGTGATCGCACCAGACTACCGCGGCTACGGCGAGAGCGGCGGGCACCCCTACACGGCCATCCCCGTGCAGGAGCAGAGGGCGGTGGTCGTAGAAAAGTGGCCCGGGGATGTCGACGCGGCGTTCTCGTGGCTTCTCAGCCAGCAGGGGGTCGACAAGGACCGCATCGGGGCGGCAGGTGCCAGCTGCGGCGTCAATCAGTCGGCCTTGCTGGCGCGCCGCCATCCCGAGGTCAAGACCGTGATGCTCCTGAGCGGCGGTGTGACCCCTGAGGGACGAGAGTATCTGCGGCAGTCCCCGTGGCTGCCTGTGCTCGCCGCCGCCAGCCGCGACGACGGAACCACCCTGGAGGATATGCGGTGGATCCTGGGATGGTCGTCGAATCCGGCCAACCGGCTTGTCGAGTACTCCGCGGCTGGTCACGGTACCGACATGTTCGGTGTCGAGCAGGCGCTCCAGCCACTGATGCTCGACTGGCTCGACGCACACCTCCGCAACGCGCCCGCGAAGCCCACCACGTCGAGCACACCCGCCAGGCCCTCGCCCGTGATGGAGTTCTGGACAGCGCTCACTCAACCTGGTGGTGCGACCAAGGCGCGACAGCTCTACGACGACGCAAAAAAGCGGAACCCGAAGGTAGTCTTGTTTCCCGAAGGCGAAGTAAACACTTTCGGCTATCAGTTGCTGCAGGAGGACAAGCCGGACGATGCCATCGTGGTCTTCCAAATGAACGTGGATGCGTACCCGCAATCCGCCAACACGTACGACAGTCTCTCAGACGCCTATGTGGCCGCCCGCAAACCTGCCGAAGCCGTCCGGTTCGCCGAAAAGGCGCTGCAGGTCCTCGCCGCAGATCGAAGACTGCCGGAGGAGTTGAAGACAGCGATTCGAGAGAGCGCGGAGAAGAAGATCAGAGAGCTTCGGAAGTTCTAGGGGTCCGGGGTGCGGGGTCCGGGGTTCCCGCGCCGGCTTCATCCGGCAAACGTTAATCCGCCCGCAATGCGTGAGCGGATTGACCCTCGTGGCGCGGCGTGCCGGCAGGTAGCTGGCAAACATCGAGGCGGCGGCGAGCAGCGCCGGTGCGGTGACGAAGACGAGCGGATCGAAGCCGCTGACGTCATAGAGGATCGAGGCCAGCAGCTTCCCCATCAGCAGGGCCACCGGGAGACCGACGGCAAGACCCGGGAACGTGAGGCCGGCTGACTCGCGCATCACCATCCCCATGACGTCGCCGCTGTTGGCGCCGAGTGCCATACGGATGCCGATCTCGCGGGTTCGGCGCGACACCAGGTATGACTTCACGCCATAAACCCCCGCGATTGCCAGACCGAGCGCGAGCGTGCCCACGAGAACGAGCATGCGCCCCCCGGTTCGGATCGCCCACAGCTCGAGGCTGTGGTCGTGAAAGCGCTGGAGGGTCGTCAACTCGAGCACCGGGAGCCTGCTGTCGACCGTGCGGAGTTCCTGCCGCAGCGTTTCGACCATGGCGGCGACGGCGCGGGCTTCCGAGTTGACGCTCCGCACGTGGAGGTTCATGGCCGCCCGGTAGTTGCGCCCGAACGGCACGTAGATGTGGGCGTCTTCCCCCTGGTCCATCAGCTCTTCCCGCATCGTCGGCGAAATCCCGATGATCTGCAGTGGCTCGTTGTCGCTGCCATAGGGGTCCCCTTCCCGCGGGGAAGCGAATCGTCTGGCCGACGGGATCCTCGTTGGGGAAGAGCTGCCTCGCCAGCACGGTATCGATGATGACGACGCGCGGCGAGGTGGCCGACTGTTCCTCCCCCCGCGTGAAGTCACGCCCTTTCAGCAGCTGCAGCCCCAGCGCCTGGAAGTACCCGGCGCTGACGATGCGATAGGTCGGACCGTTCACCTTGGGGTCGCGTGGCACCCCGGGGCGCTCCACGAAGCGCCCTTCGTGAAAGTTGCCGAACGGCACGGTCGACGCCACGGCCGCCGAATCGATCCCGGGCAGCGAGCGGACACGCTCGAGCACGGCGCGATAGATCTCGCGCCCGCGAGTGTCGCTCATCTGCGCGACACTCGGATCGATGGCCGCGAGAACGCCCCCTTGATAGGAGAAACCCGGGTCGGATGAAGACGCTTTGATCGCGCTGCGAGCGAACAGCCCGCCAGCGCACAGCAGGCCGAGCGGCAGGGAGAGCTGGGCCACGACGAGGACGTTCCGCGCCGCGAACCACCCTGGACGGGCGCCCGTCTCCGCCGCCTGTTCCTTCAGATCCGCCAGCAGGTCCAGCCGCGACATCTTAAGCGCCGGGCCGATGCCGGCGAGGAGAGTCGCGACACCGACGAATCCCGCGGTCGCCAGCAGGACGTTGACGTCAGGTCTCGAGTCGAACACCAGCGTGAGTGGAAGCACCTTCGCCAGGCTCGTTACCAGGAACGTCGTCGATCAGAAAGCGACGATCAATCCCGCCGCGGCGCCGACCAGCGCGAGTAGCAGGCTTTCGGTGAGAAGCTGCCGGACGATCCGCATCCGGGACCCCCCCAGCGCCAGCCGCAATGCGATTTCCTTCTTTCGGACTGTCCCGCGCGCGAACAGCATGTTCGCGAGATTCAGGCAGGCGATCAGCAGGACCGTGCCGGTCAGACCCATGAGCGCCCCGCCCGCGATCCCCAGACCCGAGTCGCTCCGGGGACTGGTGCTCGTCGACATCCGCGGCAGACGGCTGACCGTGATCGCCTGATCGCGATTTTCCGCCGCCTCTACAGCCATCTGCTGCGACAGCGCATCCAGGCGCGACGAGGCCATCTCGATCGTGACGCCTGGCTTCAGACGTCCGAGCACGATGACCGAGCCAGCTTCGCGATCGTTGAGGCCGCTGCCGGCCTTCTTGAAGATGTCATTCACGATCGTGTCGAACACCCCAAGCGGCAGCCAGAGCTCCGGGGAGGCCAGCGCCATCGTGCCGCCGAATCCCTGCGGCGCCACGCCGACGATGGTGAAGTCGATCGAGTTGATCTTCATGGTGCTGCCGACCAGCGTCGCATCGAACCCGGTGGAGCGCCACCGCTCGTATCCGACGATCACGACGGGGAGATTCGCACCAGGCCGCTCTTCTTCGGATCGGAACGAACGGCCGGTGGCAAGTGGAATCCGGAGTGTGTCGAAATAGTTCGAGGAGACGAGCTCGACGAAGATGCGGCGTGTCGTGTCGCCGGCCGGCACACCCGCCATCGTGAAGGTATGGGCGGCGAGCCCGTCGAACAGGTCGCTCTTCTCCCGGATCTCCGTCTAATTGGGGTACGCGAAGGCCCGATACGAATCCAGTTTCGAGCGCTCGTACCGGAAGATCCCAACGATCCCTTCCCCCTGGGCGGGCACAGGCCTGAAGAGCAGCGCTTTGACCGCCGTGAACGTCGCGCTGTTGGCGCCGATGCCCAGGGCGAGCACGATGATCGCGACGGCGGTGAATCCCGGTGCCTTGAGGAAGGAGCGGACCGCATAGCGAAGATCCTGCAGAGTTCGTGACATGACCTCGTTTCTGACAGCTCGCCGGAGGCGAAAGTTCCGAAAAAACGGCATTCCATCCCTGTGAGCCGACCACTCGGCACCGACCCCTTGCCGATAGTGCGGTTACGGGTAAAGTCGAACCTGCCGATGCGTTTTGTATTGTTCGTCGCGTCATTCGCGGCCGTGCTCGCGACCGGCCCGCTCACGGCGCAAGCGGACCGTCTCGCCTCGGAGATCGACCGTCTGAGAATCGATGCGCCGAAAGTCGTCGACGGGTAACGCCGATATCAGATTGCAACGTGGGGCTCCATCCCTCTATGTTCGTCGGAGGAGATGGGATAACGATTCTTCTCACATTTACGCTCCTCAACTCGTGGCTGTTTCGGCGGCGGGCAACACCATGACGAACTCGGCGCCGCCGCCGCTCGCGTTGGCGGCGCTGATCTCGCCACCGTGCTGCCGCACGATCGCCTGCACGATCGACAGTCCCAGGCCACTGCCTGACGGAATGGTGGTCCCGGCACGCGACGCGTCGGCCTTGTAGAACCGGTCGAAGATGTGGGGCAGGTGCTGGTCCGCGATGCCTGGCCCGGTGTCGCGGACGGTGATGCGCACGCGGTGAGCCTCGCCGCGCGCGCTCAGCGCCAGTGATCCACCTTCCGGCATGTGACGGATCGCGTTGGCGGCCAGGTTCTGGAGCGCCTGTTCCAGGCGAGCCGGGTTGCCGAGCACGGCTGGTGTGCCGTCCGCTACCCGCAACTCGGTCGACACGTGCTTCGCGTCTATTGCGGGCAGGTGGCGATCGATAACGCGCTGGAAGAGGGCGTCGACAGAGACAGCACTCCAGTGGAGCGATTCGCCACCCCCTTCGAGGCGCGCGAGGTCGAGCAGGTCGCCGATGATCGCTTCAAGCTTGTAGGTCTCCTGGTCCGCGATGACGAGGTAGCGCTGACGCGTGGGATCGTCGATCGGCACATCCGCCATCGACAGCGTCTGCACGTAACCGCGGATCGCCGTGAGGGGTGTCATCAGCTCGTGCGACACGTCCGCCAGCAGCTGACGCCGGCCGCGGTCGGCCGCCGCGAGCGCCTCGGCGCGGGCGTGAAGATCGTCGGCCATGCGGTTGAACGCCCGCGCGAGTCCCGCCACCTCGTCGCCGCCGGTTTCACTCGCGCGGACATCGGCGCGTCCTTCGCCGAGCGCGCGCGTGGCCGACTCCAGAGCGCGCAGCCGCCGGTGCGTCGGGCCGAAGATCAGCAGCGCTGCGGCCACCACACCGGTGACGAGCAGCCCGACTCCCGCCAGGGCGAGCGTCGGACCAAAGCGCTGGACCGCGATCCACGCCGGCGGACTCGGAGGGACCGCGACGATGCCGACCTGCACGCCGTTGACGACGATCGGCGCCGAATCGGGCCCGCTGCCGGGGCCTCCGCGGCGTCCGCGTGGCCCGCGTGGCGGGCCGGGAAAGCTGCGAGGCAACGCGTCGGGCCGGTTCGTGCCGCGCCGGCCGTCGTGCATCAGCACCGCAAACGGCCGCTTGATCGCCGAGAATTCCGCGCGCACGTGCGCCTCGAGGTCCGCGTCCGGCCGCAGCGTCAGGGTGTCCGAGAGCTCGCGGGCGACGAAATCGGCGAGCTGCTGTCCCGTGCGTCCCTGCGGCGAGTCGTCCAGGCGTCCGGACAGCCACAGAAAGAGGAGTGCTTGTGCCAGGAGGAGTGCGGCCAGCAGCGCGACGAACCCGATCGCAATCCGAAAGTAGAGGCTCCGAAACCAGCGGCGCTCAGACATCGGCGAACTTGTACCCGGTGCCCCAGACGGTCAGGATGAACCGCGGCTCGGCGCCTTCATCCTCGATCTTGCGCCGGACACGCTTCACCAGCGTGTCGACACTGCGTTCCGTGATGTGGGTGTCGTTTCCCCAGACGCGCTGCATCAGGGCGTCCCGGCTGTATACGATGCCGCGATTGCTCGCGAGCAGGTAGGGGAGGTCGAACTCGTTGGCGGTCAGGTCGATCTCGCGACCGTCGAGTCGCGCCTGCCGGCGCAAGGGGTCGACCGTCAGCGGCCCGGCGGTGACGGCGGCCGGCCGGGCGTCGAGATCCTCGCCGCGCTGGTGCCGGCGCTGCAGCGCGTGGACGCGCGCGACGAACTCCCGGATGCCGAAAGGCTTTGTCAGGTAGTCATCAGCTCCCGTCTCAAGACCGAGCACCTTGTCAGCTTCTTCCCGGCGGGCAGTCAGCATCAGAATTGGAGTCTCTTCGTTCGCCGACTCGCGACGGATCGCGGCGCAGACGCTGATCCCGTCGAGCCCGGGCAGCATCACATCGAGCACGATCAGGTCGAAACGCTCGGCTTTGGCGAGCCGGAGCGCTTCCGACCCGTCGGCCGACGGCAGCACGGCAAAGCCGTCGAGCTTCAGGTGCAACCCGATCAGCTCGCGGATCGCGTCATCGTCTTCGACTACCAACACACGTCTGGCGCGGCTCTCGGAATCCATGTGTGCAGCCAGTGTAAGCCGCCGCCGCGGCCCGCCGC